>DATEOX010000549.1:0-22747 GCA_035273585.1 Thermoanaerobaculia bacterium | reverse complement strand
CAAGGGCTTCATGCAGGGGACGCAGGCGAAGCTGGAGTTCCTCCCTGCCCGCCACACCGATTTCATCTTCGCCGTGCTGGGCGAGGAGTGGGGCTTCATCGGCGTGGTCATCGTGCTCGCGCTATATCTGTTCCTGATCTGGCAGGCGCTGACGTTCGCCAAGAATGCGAGGGACCGGGGGGGCACCTTCCTGGCCATATCCCTCATATCGTTCTTCATCTTCCACGTGCTGATCAACGTGGCGATGCAGATCGGCGTCTTGCCCACGACAGGCATCCCGCTGCCGCTGATCTCGTACGGCGGGTCGTCGGCGATGATGTTCTTCATCGCCATCGGCCTGATGCTGAACGTGGACATGCGGCGCTTCGTGAACGCTTAGCGCCGCACCTTCTCCATGTCCCGCCGGTCGCGCTTCGTAGGGCGGCCGGTACCGCGGTCGCGCGAGCCTCCCAGCAACACGTCGAGCTTCGGCTGCTGCGGCGACTGGTCGTCGTACATCGTGCGCGCCTCTTCCTTCTTGATGGGGCGCTCGGGGATGCCGGTGACGACGACCTTGCGGAAGCGGTCGCCGTGGTAGAACTCGACCACGTCGCCCTCGCGCACGACGGCCGCCGGCTTGGCCCGCTGGCCGTTGATCTTCACGTGCCCGCCGCGGCAGGCGTCGGCGGCATCGCCCCGCTGCCTGAAGAGGCAGACGAGCTTGAGCCACATGTCGATGCGATGACGTTCCTGGTCCATATGTTTTATGATCGCCGCATGATCAAAGCGGACATCGTGAACAAAGTGGCGGAGACATCCGAAATTTCGCGCGTCAAGGCCGCCCAGGCGGTCGATACGGTGATCGAGGGACTGCGCAACGCGCTCGCGCGCGGGCAGCGCATCGAGCTCCGCGGCTTCGGCGTGTTCCAGGTCAAGCAGCGGAAGAAGGGCATCGGGCGCAACCCGAAGACGGGCGTGGAGGTGAAGATCCCGCCCGGGAACACGATCCGCTTCAAACCGGGCAAGGAGCTGCGGAACCTGCTGTAACAAACGACACAGTCGTTCACAAGTTGACCATCGGGCGCCGGCGCAAGCCGGCGCTTGTTTTTTTCGCGGCGGTGTTCACAACGTCAACGTTTTAAAAACTGGACCGCGGCGCTGAAACTCTGCCCAACCTCATACGAATTGAGTCGTCAAAGAAGTCGAACGCGAGGCAGTAAGAAGCGCGCCGGCACGCCGCCTCTCCTCCTCGCGAGCTGCGACGCGAGTTCTTCTCCCAGCGGTGTGCCGGCGCGCGAGTTTTGCCGACGACGACTACAAGAAGGAGATTACATGATGAAACGTACCGCTGCCCTGCTCGCCCTCGCCCTCACCGTCGCCTGTTCCTCGACCCCCATGCAGTCCTCGTCCGCCGGCTCCGGCGGAGCGACCCTCGCCTCCAGCAGCAAGGACGCCCCCGAGTACATCCTCCTCACCTCGCCCGGCCAGATCCGCGACGTCGACCACAGCACGCGCATCAGCTCCCTGCACATCAAGGGCACGCTGACCAACCGCGGCTTCTATCCGGCCGGTCAGGTCGAAGGCAACGGCGAGTTCTGCGCCGACGGCAAGGACTTCCTCAGCCTGGCCGACCTCTCGGTGCACACCGCCTCCGAGGGCAAGACCCCGAAAGCCCCGTACCTCCTCGGCTGCGCCACCAAGAGCGGCTTCAAGCCCGCATCACGCGACGTCGTGATGCAGTAACACCCCCTTCCTCCAGGCGCCGGCTCGTTGGCCGGGCCGGCGCCACCTCCGCCGCTCACGCGGCGAATTGAGAATGAAGAATTGAGAATTGAGAATGGCTGCGCTCAGCCGGCCTTTCGTTCTCAATCCTCAATCCTCAATTCTCAATTCTCAATTCGGTTTGCACGCGCTGCCGTAGAATCCTGCGCCAATGGCAGCGCAAACCGTCCTCGTCCTCGACTTCGGCTCCCAATACACCCAGCTCATCGCCCGCCGCGTGCGGGAGAACAGCGTCTACTCCGTCGTTCACCCGTTCGACTGGCCGGTGGAGAAGATCCGGGAGTTGGCGCCGCGGGCGATCATCCTCTCCGGCGGGCCGCAGTCGGTCTACGCGGAGGCGGCGCCGATCTGCTCGCGGGAGGTTCTCGAGCTCGGCGTCCCCGTCCTCGGCATCTGCTACGGCATGATGCTCATCGCCTACCTGCTGGACGGTCTCGTCGAGGCGGCCACGGAGCGGGAGTTCGGACGGGCGGAGATCGACATCACCGCCGACTCGCCGCTCTTCGCCGCCACGCCGAAACATCAGCGCGTCTGGGCCAGCCACGGCGACCGCATCCTGCGCGAGCCGCCCGGCTTCACCCGCATCGCCTCCTCGGACAACGCGCCGATCGCCGGCTTCGAGAACCGGGAGCGGCAGTGCTACGGCATCCTGTTCCACCCCGAGGTGACGCACAGCGAGGCGGGCTCGCAGATCCTGCGCAACTTCCTCTTCGACATCGCCGGCTGCAAGCCGAGCTGGGACCTCGGCGACTACCGTAAGCGCAAGGTCGAGGAGATCCGCGCCCAGGTCGGGGACCGGCGGGTCATCGCCGCGGTGAGCGGCGGCGTCGACTCCACCGTCGCCGCGCTGCTCGTCGCCGAGGCGATCGGCGATCAGTTGACGGCGATCTTCGTCGATAACGGCGTGCTGCGGAAGAACGAGGCCGTGCAGGTCGCCTCGCGGCTCTCCGAGCGCCTGGGCATGCACTTCGTGGCCGTCGATGCGCGCGAGCGCTTCTACGGCAGGCTGGCCGGCATCGAGGACCCGGAGGCGAAGCGCAAGCGCATCGGCAACGAGTTCATCGCCGTCTTCGAGGAAGAGGCCAAGCGCATCCCGGACGTCGAGTTCCTCGTGCAGGGGACGCTTTATCCGGACGTGATCGAGTCGGTCTCCATCAAGGGGCCGTCCGTGGTGATCAAGACCCACCACAACGTCGGCGGCCTGCCGGAGAAGATGGGCCTCAAGCTCATCGAGCCGGTGCGCGAGCTGTTCAAGGATGAGGTGCGCCGCCTCGGCATCGAGCTCGGGCTCGAGGAGGAGTTCGTCTGGCGCCACCCGTTCCCGGGCCCGGGCCTCGCGGTGCGCATCCTCGGCGAGGTCAATGCGCAGCGCGTGGAGATCCTGCAGAACGCGGATGACATCGTCATCGAAGAGATCCGCCGCGCCGGTCTCTATCGCGAGATCGGCCAGGCCTTCGCCGTACTCCTCCCCATCCGCAGCGTCGGCGTGATGGGCGACGAGCGGACGTACGAGAACGTGCTCGCCGTCCGCGCCGTGTCCACGACCGACTTCATGACCGCCGACTGGTACCGCATGCCTCACGACCTCCTCGACCGCATCAGCCGCCGCGTGGTGAACGAGGTGCGGGGCGTGAACCGCGTCGTGTACGACGTGTCGTCCAAGCCGCCGAGTACGATCGAGTGGGAGTGAATCGACGCGGGCGTCAACGTATGGTACAACGTATGGCATCATGAAGAAGACGACGCTCTACCTGCCGGACGAGCTGAAGAAGCGGATCGAGGAGACGGCGAGCGCCGATGGGCGGTCGGAGGCGGATGTGATCCGCGATGCGATCGCCTCGTCGGTGCAGCGGCGGCAGGGGCAGCCTCGTATTCCGCTGCCCGGCGTCACGCTCGGTGATCCGACCATCGCCGAGCGGGCGGGCGATCTGCTGGACGGCTTCGGCGAGTGATTCTGCTCGACACCAGCGGCATCCTCGCCGCGCTCTTCGCCGACCAGCGGCATCATGAGGCGTGCGCGAAGGCGCTGCGCGAGGCGACGCCGCCACGCATCATCTCCCCGTTCGTGCTGGCCGAGGCGGACTACCTGATCCAGAAGTACGGCGGTCTCGAGGCGGAGATGCTCTTCCTCGAGGACGTCGCGGACGGCGCGTATCAGGTCGCGCCGTTCGACGACCGCGACGATCTCGAATTCGCGCGGCAGGTCATCTCCAACTACGAGAATCTCGGCATCGGTCTGGCTGACGCGTCGATCGTCGTTCTCGCCCACCGCTACGACTGCCGCGACGTGCTCACGCTCGACCACCGCGATTTCCGCACGCTTCGTCCGAACGGCCGGCGGAAGTTCCGCATCCTGCCCACCCTGTCATTCTGAGCCGCGAAGACGGCGAAGAATCCCCCCGCAAGCACGAGGAGATCCTTCGCCGTCTCCGCGGCTCAGGATGACACGCCGCGCCGCATCACCACCGCATCCCAGAACCACTTGCGGGGCAACCGCGAGCGGGACAGCACTTCGCGTATGGCGAGCGGCGCGAGCGCGCGGGCCAGCTCCGGAACCGAGCCGTAGATGCGGTCGACGTAGTGATGCGGGCCGGAGAATCCGCGGCCGGCGGCAAAGAGGCGCTGCAGCCGCGGGGGCAGGACCAGCAGGAAGCGGATGGCAAAGTGCGGATCGGGGCGCAGGGCGTAGCGCCAGCGGGGGGGCGTGGTCACGAGCGCGGGCGCCGTGGGGCGCAGGACGCGGGCGCACTCGCGGGCGGCGGCGCGGATGTCGGGCAGATGCTCCACCGTCTCGAGGAGGAGCAGCGCGTCGAAGGCCGCGGGGCGGAACGGGAGGGCGGCGGCGTCGGCGACGACGCGCGTGACACCGAGGCGGCGGGCGTCGTCGTTCCAGCCGGCGTCGACGCTCACCACCGAGTAGCCGCCGGCCTGCATGGCCAGCTCCACGGCGCCGTTGCCCGCGCCGAGGTCGAGGAGGCGGGCGGGGGGCGGGAGGTAGGCCCGCAGCACCTGCCGCCAGCGCACTCCCTCGGCGTAACGCTGCCGAAGAAACACATCGGAATCCGCGCGCACCAACTCTACGTACCGTAGCTCGTTGCGCACATCCGACGCTGTCCGTTCGAGAGGCGCATCGAGCAGCGCGTGCTTCCTGCGAGGGAAAACCCGACGGAACAGACGGCGAAACACCTCTACGAATGGTAACTCGTAGCTTTTCGGCCCGCCTGTCCTTATATTGTTCCCGTCCCGCTTATCCCAGCGAACTGAAAACGGTCGGCCCCGTGTGTTGCGGGGTTCGCCAACCTATAGGAGGAACGGATGCGTTACGCTCGGAGACCCATCGTGTTGTTGGTCGCACTCCTCGCTTTGATTCTCATCCCGACGCTCGGCTTTGCCCAGAAAGCGCCGGAGCCGATCGGCCGCACGCAGGCGGGTCTCGACACCATCGAGTGGCCCCTCACTGCCAGCGGCGACTCGGTGATGCTCACCGTCGTCTCCCCGTCCGACGACGTCTACGTCGCCGACTTCACCTCCGGGCGCACCCCGAGCGTTCGCCTGCGCGACCTCGGCCTGGGCAAGGTGCCGCCGGACGGCGTCTACCACTACGAGCTCCGTCTCACGCCGCGCATCAGCACTGCCGTCAAGTCTCAGTTGAAGGCGGCGCGCCAGGCCAATGACGACGTCGCGGCGCGACGCATCATGCGCGACAACGGCATCCTCTTCACCACGGTGCAGTCGGGCGCGTTCGTGGTCGTGAACGGCTCGATCGTGAATCCGGACGCCGAGGAGGGCTCGGTCGGCATCGGCAAGATCAAGGCCTCGGCCACCGCGAAGAGCGGCGCCGCCGGCTCGGGCGAGTCGATCATGAAGCTCATCCCGAAGGCGAACGACCAGGTCATTCCCGATGACCTCATCGTGCAGGGCAGCGCCTGCGTCGGCCTCGACTGCGTCAACGGCGAGTCGTTCGGCTTCGACACGATCCGCCTCAAGGAGAACAACACCCGCATCAAGTTCGACGACACCTCGACCGGCGCCGGCTTCCCCAACAACGACTGGCAGTTGACGGCGAACGACTCCGGCGGCGGCGCCAACAAGTTCTCCATCGACGACGTCACGAACTCCAAGACGCCGTTCACGATCACCGCGGGCGCCTCGACGAACTCCATCTTCGTGGACAGCACGGGCCGCGTCGGCCTGCGCACCTCCACGCCGGTCCTCGACCTGCACATCTCGACCAGCAACACGCCGGCCATCCGCCAGGAGCAGACCAACGCGGGCGGCTTCACGGCCCAGACCTGGGACATCGGCGCGAACGAGGCGAACTGGTTCGTGCGTGACGTGACGGGCGGCTCGCGCCTCCCGCTGCGCATCCGTCCCGGCGCGCCGACGAGCTCCGTCGACATCTCCGCCTCGGGCAACGTCGGCATCGGCACCGCTTCGCCGGACACGCTCCTCGACGTCGAGCGCACCGACACCGCGGCCACGATCATCCGCGTCAACGCGAACAACACGGCCGGCATCGCCATCCTCCGGGCCAACTCCGGCAACGGCACGACCAGCCCCCGCTTCTCGTACTTCGAAGCGATGAGCGACGAGTCGGGCGGCGCCGATTGGCGCACCGGCCTGCACGGCTCGAAGGATTACCGCATCAGCGACTTCGCCACCGGCTCGGAAGCGAACCGCGTCTTCATCTCCGCCACCAACGGCAACATCGGCTTGGGCGGGCAGACCTCGCCCACCAGCCCGATCCATCACCTCAACGGCGCGACGCTCTCCAGCGGCGGCGCCTGGATCAACGCCTCGAGCCGCGACCTCAAGGACGACATCTGCGACCTCGAGGCGAACGCCGCGGAAGAGACGCTCAAGCAGCTCAACCCGGTGACCTTCCGCTACAAGGCGGAGCCGGCCAGCACCCACGTCGGCTTCATCGCCGAGGACGTGCCGAACCTCGTGGCCACCCAGGACCGCAAAGGCCTCAGCGCGATGGACATCGTCGCCGTGCTCACCAAGGTCGTCCAGGACCAGCAGAAGACGATCGAGCAGCTCTCGGCGAAGGTCGACGAGCTGGCCAAGAAGCAGCAGTAAGCTATCGACGTTTCGATGAAGCCTCCGCTCGCCAGAGCGGGGGCTTTTTTCTTTTCCGGATGAGGAGGAAGGCATGAAGAAGGCGCTACTGATCCTGATCATTTCGACCGCCGCTTTCGGCGACGTGGCCCGAATGGAAGTGAGCGCGACGAGCGTCGTCTGGACGCCGCTGGCCGAATACGAAACCGTCGGCCTCACCGTCGTCGGTCCGAACGGCGAGGCGACCAGCCAGCAGTTCGCGGCCGGCAAGAGTCCGACGTTCAGCCTCGCCAGCGGCGCGGCGGAAGGTTTCTACCGCTATGAGCTGCGGGCAATGCCCAAGATCGCGGCCGGCGTGAAGGCCGCGCTGCAGGACGCGCGGGCGAAGAACGACGACGAGGCGACGCGGCGCATTCTTCGCGATTCGGGAATCGCGCTCGTGGTCCAATCCGGCTCGCTGCTCGTCCGGAACGGCGCGTTCCTCTCGCCCGACACGGCCGAGGGGGTGCAGGGCGCGGCAAAAGTCGCGGCGCCAAACGCGGGCCAGAGCATCATCCGGCTCAGACCGCGCGCCAACGACAACGTCATCGCGGACGACCTCATCGTGCAGGGCTCCGCGTGCGTCGGGCTGGACTGCGTCAACAACGAGTCGTTCGGCTTCGACACGATCCGTTTGAAGGAGAACAACAACCGAATCAGGTTCGACGACACCAGCAGTTCCAGCGGCTTCGCCAATACCGATTGGCAGATCACCGCCAACGAGTCGACCAGCGGCGGCGCGAACAAGTTCTCCGTGGAGGACGTGTCGGGCTCCCGCGTGCCGTTCACCATCCTCGCCGGAGCGATCACTCACTCCCTGTTCGTCGACAGCATCGGCCGCATCGGCGTCGGCACCAGCACGCCGACTCTCGACCTGCAGCCGACGAACCTCGATACGCCTTCGATTCGCCTCGACCAGCCGTCCGGGGCCTTCGCGGCCCAAGCCTGGGACGTGGCCGGCAACGAGGTGAACTTCTTCATCCGCGACCACACCCACGGCTCGTTGCTGCCGTTCCGCATCCGCCCCGGTGCGCCGACGAGCTCGATCCATATCGCGGCCAATGGCAATGTCGGCATCGGCACGGACGACCCGGCTTTCAAGCTCGACGTGGTGAGCGCCGGCTCGCTGGCCACCATCAACCGGACGAACGCCGCGAACGCCTCGGGCATCGCCATCCTGCGCGTGACCTCGGGCAACGGCTCGACGGGCATCAAACAGTCGTATCTGGAGGTCGTTTCGGACGAGACGTCCGACACCACCTGGCGCGCCGGGCTGCAGGGCTCGACCGACTTCAAGATCAGCGACATCAGCAGCGGCTCGGAGCAGAACCGCGTCACCATCTCCGCCGCCGGCAACATCGGCATCGGCGGCGTGACGAGTCCCACGTCTCCGCTGCAACACTCCAACGGCGCCTTCCTTTCGAGCGGCGGCGCATGGACGAACGCCTCCAGCCGCGACCTGAAGGATGACATCCACGCCCTCGACGGCCGCGTCGCGGAAGAGACGCTCGGCCGCCTCGAGCCGGTCACGTTCCGCTACAAGAACGCGCCGGCCGAGGCGCACGTCGGCTTCATCGCCGAGGACGTGCCGGATCTCGTCGCGGTGGAGGGAAGGAAGGGCCTCAGCGCCATGGACATCGTGGCCGTGCTGACCCGCGTCGTCCAGGACCAGCAGAAGACGATGCAGGAACAGCAGAAGACGATCGACGCGCTCGCCGCGAAGGTGGAGCAGTTGGAAAAGAAACAGGAGCAGTGAGCTCTCGCGCGTCCTCCCTGTGACCTGTGACCTGTGAGCTGAAAAAAGGGGCCACGGCGGAAGAACCGTGGCCCCGGGTGGAGCAGTGGTCCCGGGGCCCTATCCCCTGGACCGCCGGCGCACATCAGGGATGCGCCAAGTAGAGAGCATCAGTCGCTCAGGTTGCGGATCACCGTCGGAATATCGAGGTCATTGCCGAAATCGTTCGACGCCATCGGCCCGAAGCCTCCGGAGCCGTCGGGCCGGGAGAATCCTTTGCGAAAAAAGGGCGGATCGTAGATCTCCCCCTCCGCCCCCACCTGCGGCGGCGCCGCCGGCTCTTCATGCTGCGCGGCGATCTCCCTCGGCGCGAACGGCCGGTACGGCGAGGCGTTCCGCTCCGCCGCCTGGCGCGGTGCCGAGGACGACGATGCTAGCTGCTCGCCGCGCGCGTTGAGGAAGCCCTTGGTGGCCGAGTCGAAGCCGGTCGCGATCACCGTGACCTTCACCTCGTCCTTCATCTTCGGATCGATGACCGTGCCGAAGATGATGTTCGCCTCTTCGTCGGCCGCCTCCTGGATGATCGATGCCGCCTCGTGCACCTCGAAGAGCGTCATGTCCGGACCGCCGGTCACGTTGATCAGCACGCCCTTGGCCCCTTCGATCGAGGCCTCCTCGAGCAGCGGCGAGGAGATCGCGCGCTGCGCGGCCTCCACGGCGCGGTGCTCGCCGGACGAGATGCCGGTGCCCATCAGGGCCATGCCCATGCCGTGCATGATCGTCTTCACGTCGGCGAAGTCGAGGTTGATCTCGCCCGGCACGGTGATGAGGTCGGAGATGCCCTGCACCGCCTGGCGCAGGATGTCGTCCGCGATCTTGAACGCCTCGGAGAGGGAGGTGGCCCGCTCCACGAAGTTCAGCAGGCGCTCGTTCGGAATGGTGATCAGCGTGTCGACCGTGTCCCGCAGCGCGCGGATGCCCTGCTCGGCCTGCACCCGGCGGCGCTTCCCTTCGAAGCCGAAGGGCTTGGTCACGACCGCCACCGTCAGCGCGCCGAGCTCCGCGGCCAGCGAGGCGATGATCGGCGCCGCGCCGGTGCCGGTGCCGCCGCCCATGCCGGTGGTGATGAAGATCATGTCCGCGCCGGAGAGGGCCTCGATGATGCGGTCCGTGTCTTCCAGTGCGGCCTGCTTGCCGATGTCGGGGTTGGCGCCGGCGCCGAGGCCCTTGGTCAGCTTCGCGCCGATCTGCAGCTTGACGGGGGCGAGCGCGTTGCGCATCGCCTGGACGTCGGTGTTGGCCACGAGGAACTCGACGCCCTTGATCCCCGCCTGGATCATTCGGTTGACGGCATTGCCTCCGCCCCCGCCCACCCCGACGACTTTGATCCTGGCACCGAGCTCCTGTTCATCGAGCGTGACGCCCAACCGCGCGTCGCCAGCTTTTTCGTCGAAAGTAATCATTTACCGTCTCCCGGAATCTTAAGCATTTAGATACTGCATTTCAAACCTATTTTCAGGACGTGGCGAACCACTGGCGGAAAGACTGGGCCACCCGGGCCAGCCCCTTCACCGGGCGCTTGCGCACCTTCGCCTGATTCCTGAACCCCCACAGCAGCAGCCCCGTGGCCGCCGCCCACTCCGGACCGCTCACCGTGTCGGAGAGACCGCCCACCCCGCGCGGCACCCCCTTGCGCGCCTGCTGGTCGAAGACCTGCTCGACCATCTCCACCATCCCGTCCATCTCCGCGCCGCCGCCCACGAGGACCACGCCGGAGCGCATCTCCTTCTCCAGCCCGGCCTTCTCCAGGTCGCGGTAGACGAGCTTGGCGATCTCCGCAGCGCGCGGCTCGAGGATGTTCGTCAGCTCGTGCCGCGACAGGATCTTCGGTGCGCGGCCACCCACCGTCGGCACCTCGATCGGATCGTCCTCGGTCACCAGCGATCCGAGGGCGCAGCCGTAGCGCTTCTTGATCCGCTCCGCGTCTTCCATCGGCGTGCGCAGCACGACGCTGATGTCGCTCGTGAAGTGGCCGGCACCGACCGGCAGGACGTTCGTGTGCACGACGTTGCCTTCCAGGAACACCGCGTAGTCGGTCGTGCCCGCGCCGATGTCCATCAGCAGCACGCCCATCTCCCGCTCGTCCTGGGTGAGCACGGCCTCGGCCGCGGCGAGCTGCTCCAGCACGAGCTCCGTCACGGCGATGCCCGCCTTGTTCACGCAGGTCAGCACGTTCTGGTTGTGCGTCCGCGCGCCGGTGACGATGTGCACGTTCGCCTCGAGGCGGCCGGCGGTCATCCCCTGCGGGTCGTGGATGCCGTCCTGCCCATCGACCACGAACTCGCGGGGGATGACGTGCAGCAGCTCCAGCTCGCCCGGGATGTTGATCGACTTCGAGGCCTCGATCACCCGGTCGATGTCCTCGCGGGCGATCTCCTTGTGCTTGCCCATCACGGAGACGACGCCGCGCGAGTTGACCGAGCGGATGTGATCGCCGGCGATGCCGACGAAGACCGAGTCGATCTGCTGGCCGGCCATCACCTCCGCCTCGTCGACGGCCTTCTTCACCGCGTCGATGGCCTGATCGAGGTTGATGATGTTGCCTCGCCGCGTCCCCTTCATCGGCGAGGTTCCCTTGCCGATGATCTCGAGCTGGTTGCGGTCGTTGATCTCGCCGACCAGCACGCACACCTTCGACGTACCGATGTCGAGCGCGACGATGTACTTCTCTTCAGTCCTGGGCATTCGTGACTCCTTGCGTCGTGGTGTCCTGGGCGGTGCGAAGGATTCCCTTCGGCTTGACGACGATGCGATCGGCGAAGCGCAGATCGGCGTATTCGATGGAGGCGCGCCCGAGGTTCTCGGCGCGCATGACGCCGTAGAGGCTGCGCCATTTCGGCGAGACGTCCTCCGCGTTGGCGTAGACGAACGCGGCCAGCTCGCGGTCGAAGAGCGCGAACCCGCGCGGCGCGATGGGCCGCACCTCGGAGATGCGCGCGTAGACCTGCGGGTCGCGCGCGCGGAGGTCGCGGAGCAGCGCCACGCTCCGGGCCAGCTCCTCGCCGCTGGCGTCGCTGTTCAAGCCACTGATGAGCGGCAGGTCTTCGTCGCCGACGCGCGGCGAGAGCTCGGCGAAGGTGATGCCCTGCTCGTCGACGTATGCCAGGCGGTCGCCGCGCTGCACCAGCGCGACCGGGCTCCGCTCGATGACGTTGATGCGCAGCGTGCCCGGCAGCTTCTTCTCGATGTTGACGCCGCGGATCCACGAGACACCGCGTAAGTCATTCTGCACGCGGGAGATATCGAGATCGAAGAGGTTCGCGCCGACGTAGCGCTGCGTCACGGCGTCGAGTGCCGCGCGCGGCGTGTGCCTCGCCCCGCCGATCTCGATCTGCCGCACGGCGAAGCGCTCGCCGCGATGGACATGCCGGTAGATGACCACGCCGACCGCGGCGATGATCAGGACGAAGACGGCGTTGCGCAGCACGATCAGCAGGCGCGCGACCTGGATCTGCCGCTGGTTGCGGCGCAGGCGCGCCACGTCCGGCGGACGGAAGAAGCGCTGCGTCGTGTCGAAGCTGTTCATGCGCTCCCCCTCACCAGCGACTCCGCGATCTCGTGGACGTCGCCCGCGCCCATGGTGATGAAGACGTCGTCCGGCAGCAGGCGTCGGCGCATCTCGTTGACGATCTCGCTGTTGCTCCGGTCGAGGAACTCCACCCCCTCCACCGCCTCGGCGATCATCCGCGCGGAGATCCCCTCCATCGGCTGCTCGCGCGCGGCGAAGATCGGCGAGACGATGGCCACGTCCGCCGCCCGCAGGGCCTCGCCGAACTCGCGGGCGAAGTCGCGGGTGCGGGAGTAGAGGTGCGGCTGGAAGAGGGCCACGATGCGCCGGTTGGGGTAGCCGCCCCGCGCCGCGGCGAGCGTAGCCGCGATCTCGGTAGGGTGATGCGCGTAGTCGTCGACCACCAGCGCCCCGGCGTAGTCGCCGAGGATCTGGAAGCGGCGGTCGACGCCGAGGAACTTGGAGAGGCCGGCCGAGATGGTGTCGGCGTGGATGCCGAGCTCGAGGCCGACGGCGATGGCCGCCAGCGCATTGCGCACGTTGTGCTCGCCAGGGATGAAGAGCTTGAAGAACCCGACGCCCGGCACCTCGAACGACGAGCCGCGGTCGGCGAACGTGATGTTCGTCGCGCGCAGGTCGGCGTGCTCGCCGAGGCCGTAGCGAACGACGCGCTGGTGCACCCGGCGGAGAAGCTTCATCACCGCCGGATCGTCCGCGCAGGCGACGACCACCCCGCCCGGCTTGACCCCCTCGGCGAAGAGGCGGAAGGCCTCGACGATGTTCTCCAGGCTGCCGTAGTACTCCAGGTGGTCGGCCTCGATGTTCGTCACCACGGCGATCTCGGGATGGAGCTGGTGGAAGGTGCGGTCGTATTCGTCGGCCTCGACGACCACGAGCTCGCCCTTGCCGCTCTTGGCGTTCGAGTCGAGGTTGCGCAGCACGCCGCCGACGAGGATGGTCGGATCGAGGCCGGCCTCCTCCAGGACGACGGCGATCATGGCCGAGGTGGTGGTCTTGCCGTGCGTGCCGGAGACGCCGACGCCGCGCTTGTGGTTGACGATCTCGCCGAGCATCGTGGAGCGCTTCATCACCCGCACGCCCCGCTCGTGGGCAGCGTCGATCTCGTCGTTGTGCCCCTTGACCGCGGAGGTGACCACGACCAGGTCGACGTCGTCGAGATGGGAGGCGTCGTGGCCGATGGTCACCTCGATGCCCCGCCGGCGGAGGAGCTCCGTGGAGGCGGAGCGTTTCAGGTCGCATCCGGAGACGGGGACGCCCGCGTCCGCGAGGATGTCGGCGATGGCGCTCATGCCGATTCCCCCGATCCCGATGAAATGGATCTTTTTAATGTCACCAAAATTCATTCTGATGGTGGCGTCTTAAATGAAAATTTTAAACGCTTCCTTCAATCTTTTCTATGTAATCGACGATCTTTTTTGTGGCATCGGGCACGGCCAGCCGTCCCGCCGCCTCCCCCATGCGCGTTGCGCGCTCCCGATCGCCCAGCACTTCGGCGATCGCGGAGGCCAAACGCTCGGGGGTCAGTTCCGCTTCAGTAATGACGATTCCGCCGCCGGCTTTCTCCACCACGCGGGCGTTCAGCTCCTGATGGTTGTTCGTCGCCGCGGCGAAAGGGATGAAGACGGCCGGCCGGCCGGCGGCGGCCAGCTCGCCGACCGTCATCGCCCCGGCGCGGCTGACGACGAGGTCCGCCGCGGCCATCTCGGCGGAGATCGGATCGAGGTACGGCACGACGCGCGCGCTGGCGAACGCCGAGGCCCGATACGCGTCCTGCACGGCCTGCAGGTCGTGCGGGCCGGTCTGGTGGACGATCTCCAACTCGTCCTTCATCCGCGCCAGGAACATCAGCGCGCCGGTCATGGCGTTGTTGATGATGCGCGAGCCCTGGGAGCCGCCGAAGATGAGCAGCCGCTTCTTCGCATGCGCCGCCGCCGGCGGGCGGTCGAAGAACTCGGCGCGGATCGGGTTGCCGGTCACGACGCCGTTTTTGGTCTTCATCCGCGTCAGCGCTTCCTCGAAGCCGACCGCCACGACGGTGACGAAGCGGGCCATGAGGCGGTTCGTGAGGCCGGGAAACGCGTTCGAGTCGTGGATGATGGTGGGGATGCGGCGCAGCCATGCGGCCACGAGCACCGGTCCGGAGGAGTAGCCGCCCACGCCGAGCACCACGTTCGGCCGGTGCCTGCCGACCAGCTTCCAGGCCTGCACGAAGCCGAGGGGCAGCCGGAGCAGGTTCTTGATCAGATCCGCCGGGCCTTTGCCTTTCAAGCCGCCCACGTCGATGAACTCCAGCGGGAAGCCGGCCTTCGGCACGAGCGTCTTCTCCAGACCGCGCTCCGTGCCGACGAAGACGACGTTCCGCTCCGGGTTGCGCGCCAGCCACTCCCGCGCGACGGCGATGGCCGGGTAGATGTGCCCCCCCGTGCCGCCGCCGGCGATCATCATGGTCTTGGTGCTCACGCCCGCCCCCCGCCTCTGTCATCCTGAGCGAAGCGAAGGATCTCCCCGCAAGTAGCAGGAGATCCTTCGCCGTCTGCGCGGCTCAGGATGACACTTGGTTTTCTCACGCCCATCTCGCCCATTTGGTTTTCTCAGGTTGATTGCTGCGATAGATTCAGCAGGATGCCCACCGACATCAGCGTGGCGATGAGCGACGAGCCGCCGTAGCTGACCAGCGGCAGCGGCAGGCCTTTCGTCGGCAGGAGGCAGAGCGCGACGCTGACGTTGATCAGGGCCTGGATGGCGATGAGCAGCGTCACGCCGAGGGCCGCGTAGAAGGCGAAGCGCTCCTCGCTGCCGCGGGCGATCCGGTAGCCGCGCCAGACGAGGAAGCCGAACGCGCCGAGGAGAAAGATCGCGCCGACGAAGCCGAGCTCCTCGCCGATGATGGAGAAGATGAAGTCGGTGTGCGGCTCGGGGAGGAAGAAGAGCTTCTGCCGGCCGTTGCCGATGCCCAGCCCGAGGACGCCGCCCGTCCCGACGGCGATGAGCGACTGCAGCGGCTGGAACCCCTTGCCCAGCGGGTCGGCCTCGGGGTTGAAGAAGCTGAGCACGCGCCCCAGGCGGTACGCGGTGCTGAAAACGAGCGCGCCGGCGGCGGGGATCAGCGCGAGCGAGAAAAGCGCCACGCGCCGCCAGGAGATGCCCGCGGCGATGACCATCCCGGCCGCGACCAGGACGAGCGTCGTCGCGGTCCCAAAGTCCTCGAGCACGATCAGGCCGGCGAAGAGGGCCATGACGCAGCCGAGCGGCAGGAGGGTGGACATCAGCTCGTTGATGCGGTCCTCGCGCCTCGAAAGGTACGAGGCGAGGAAGAGGATGATCACCGGCTTGGAGAACTCCGACGGCTGCAGTTGGAACCCCGGCAGGACGATCCAGCGGTGCTTGCCGTTGATGGCCGGCTGGAAGAGGACGATGACCAGGGCGAGGAGGACGAGCCCCATCAGGCCGTAGATGACCCGCTTGTCGCGGAGGATGGAGAGGTCGAGGTGCATCAGGGCGAACATCGCCGCGCCGCCGGCGATGGCGGCCACGCACTGCTTGGTCAGGAAGTGGTACGGGTTCTCCGCGCCGTACAGATGCGTGGCGATGATGGCCGACGCGCTGTAGATCATCACCAGGCCGAAGACGACGATGACCATGGTCGTGCCGAAGAGCCAGGAGTCGTAGGCCAGTTTGCGGCTCATGACGCCAGCCCCCGGACCAGTTCTTCGAAGTGCTCGCCGCGGTGCTCGAAGTTGCGGTACTGGTCGAAGCTGGCGCAGGCCGGCGAGAGGAGCACGGTCTCCCCCTCCTTCGCGTTTTGCGCCGCCCACTCCACCGCCCGCTGCATGTCTTCCGCGCCGACGATCTCGACGGTGCCTTCCAAAGCCTCCTCGATGCGCGAGGCGGCGCTGCCGATGGTGAGCACGGTGCGCGCCTTGGCCGCGACGAGGTCGCGCATCCGCTCGAACTCGCCGGCCTTGTCCTTGCCGCCGAGGATGAGGATGACGCTGCCATCGGCGAACGACTCCAGCGACTTGAGCGTGGCGTCGACGTTCGTCCCCTTCGAGTCGTTGATCCACCGCACCCCGCCGCGCTCGCGGACGATGACCATCCGGTGCGGGAGGCCGGCGAAGGTGCCGAAGGCGATCTGCACGTCGACGTCGTCCACGCCGACGGCGCGCGCAGCGAGCCAGGCGGCCAGCGCGTTCTCAACGTTCGCCGTTCCCGGCAGACGCAACGAGGCGCGCGGGATGCGCCGTTCCGTGCCGTCGACGCGCATCACGAGGTGGTCGCCGTCCTGCCAGGCACCCATCTCCACCGATCCGACGGACGAGAAGCGCCAGATCTTCGCCACCGTGTCGCGCGGCGCGCTGCGGCGCTCGGCGGCGTTCACGATGGCCACGTCGCTCGACTGCTGGTTGCGGAAGATCCGGTACTTCGCCGCCGCGTAGGCGTCGAAGTTCGGGTAGCGGTCCATGTGATCGGGCGTGATGTTCAGCAGCAGGGCGACGTCCGCCCGGAACGTATCGACCGTCTCCAGTTGAAAGGACGACAGCTCGAGCACGTACGTCCGCGGCTTCTCCGGATCGAGCGCGGCGATGAGAGGCTCGCCGATGTTGCCGGCCACGATCGGCTGCCGTCCGGCCACGCGGAGGATCTCACCGATGAGCGCCGTCGTCGTCGACTTGCCGTTCGAGCCGGTGATGGCGATGACGGTCCCCTGCAGGTTGCGGAAGGCGAGCTCGATCTCGCCGACGATCGGGATGCCCATCGCACCGGCCTGCAGCAGCAGCGCATGAATCAGCGGCACTCCGGGGCTGACCACGATCGTGCCGACGTGCTCCAGCAGCGCGGCATCCTCGCGCCCGAAGGCGCGCTCCACCCGTTCGTCGAGCAGGTACGGCAGCGACGGCTCGGCCTTGCTGTCCGCGAGCACGACCTCATCTCCCCTCGCGGCGAGGAAGTTGGCCGCAGCCACGCCGGACTTGCCGGCACCGAATACCAGGACCTTGCTCATCGCAGTTTGAGTGTGGCCAGGCTGAGGAGCGCGAAAATGATGGCGATGATCCAGAAGCGGACGACGACCTTCGTCTCCCGCCAGCCCGACAGCTCGAAGTGGTGGTGCAGTGGCGACATCTTGAAGATGCGCCGCCCGGTCAGCTTGAAGGACGCGACCTGCAGGATCACGCTCAGCGCCTCGAGCACGAAGAGACCGCCGACCAGCACCAGCAGCAGCTCCTGCTTGATCATCACCGCCAGGCAGCCGATCGCGCCGCCAAGCGCGAGCGAGCCGACGTCGCCCATGAAGATCTCCGCCGGATGGGCGTTGAACCAGAGGAAGCCGAGACAGGCCCCCACCATCGCCCCGCAGAAGACGGCCAGCTCGCCGGTCTGCGGCACCCAGGCGATGCGCAGGTAGTCGGCGATGCGCGCGTGGCCGGCGGCGTACGTCAGGATGGTGTAGGTGACGGCGGCCACGAGCGTGGAGCCGATGGCCAGGCCATCGAGGCCATCCGTCAGGTTGACGGCGTTCGAGGCCCCGACCAGGACGACCATGATGAACGGGATGTACAGCAGCCCGAGGTTGAGGGCGAAGTTCTTGATGAACGGAAAGGTGATGGCCGTCGAGTAGTTGTTGTGGATCGACGGCAGGTAGCCGATGGCCAGGCCGGCCAGGAGCGCCACGGCGAACTGCGCGCCGAACTTTTCCTTCGCCGTCAGCCCGAGGTTCCGCTTCTTGGCCAGCTTGCGGTAGTCATCGATGAAGCCGATCGCGCCGTACGCGAACGTCACGAACAGCACGATCCAGATGTACGGATTCATGATGTCCGCCCAGAGGATGGTCGGGATCAGGATGGCGACGTTGATCAGGATGCCGCCCATGGTCGGCGTGCCGGCTTTCTGCTGGTGCGACTTCGGCCCTTCCTCGCGGATGAACTGCCCGAGCTTGATGCGCCGCATCCGCTCGATGAGCCATGGGCCGAGGACGAAGGAGATGAGCAGCGCGGTCAGGGCGGCGAACGCCGTCCGGAACGTGATGTAGCGGAAGACGTTGAAGCCGGCGACGTAGTTGCGCAGCGGCAGCAGCAGGTAGTAGAGCACCGCTTACTTCTCCTTCTCCAGCATCGTCACGATCCGGTCCAGGCCGATCCCGCGCGAGGCCTTGATGAGCACCAGGTCTCCGTCGCGGATGAAGTTCTTGAGGAACGCGCCGGCGCCTTCCGCGTCGTCGAAGTGATGCAGCTCGTCGAAGCCGGCCTCCCGCGCGCCGTCGAGGAGGGCCCGGGCGCGGCGGCCGACGCCGACCACGACGTCGATCTCGCGGGGGATGAGCTTGCCGGACTCGCGGTGGTAGTCGAGCTCCTGCTCCCCCAGCTCGAGCATGTCGCCGATCACGGCGATGCGCCGCGACGCGTCCGCCTGGCGCAGGAGGTCGAGCGCGCGCCCCAGCGCGTACGGGTTGGAGTTGTAGGTGTCGTCGTAGAGCGTCGCCCCGCGCCACGGGACGATGACACCGCGGTGATACGCCGGCTTGACCTCGGCCACGCCTCGCTCGATGTTCTCCCACGAGACGCCGACCGTCCGCGCCGTGGCGATGGCGGCGATGAGGTTCTCCAGGTTGTGCCGGCCGGGCAGGGCGAGCTCGAAGTTGCGCGTCGCGCGCCCCTCACCCGCCTTCGGCACCCTCTCTCCGCCGCGCGGGGCGAGGGGCGGCGTGAGGGGCGCTTCGAGCTCGAACGTCGTCCCGAGCAGTCCCCGCTCGCGCACGTTCGTGGCCCGGAACTCGGCCGGATGGTCGATGCCGTACGTGACCTTCCGCCCCGGGAACTTCTCGCTGATGCGCATCACGTACTCGTTGTCGACGTTGATGACGATCGCCCCCTCCGGCTTCACGTTCTCCAGCAGCTCCCGCTTGGCCTCCGCGATCTTGTCGATGGTCCCGAAGAACTCGATGTGCACCGGGCCGATGTTCGTGTAGACGCCGATGTCCGGATGGGTGAGGCCCGCGAGCCGGGCGATCTCGCCCTTGTGGTTCATCCCCATCTCGCTGACCACGACCTGCGCGTCGTCCGGCGTGTTGTCGATGCAGAGCGGGCAGCCGATGAGATTGTTGAAGTTGCCCCACGACTTGAAGGTCCGCCGCTCGGTGCCGACCAGCGTGGCGATCATCTCTTTCGTGGTGGTCTTCCCCGCCGAGCCGGTGATGGCGATGAGCGTGAACGGCTGCTGCTCGCGGATCGACCGCGCCAGGTTCTGCAGCGCCTCGGTCGTGTCATCGACCTTGATGATGCCCTTGTCGGCGGGGACGTCCGCCGGCACCTCGCTGACCACCGCCCCGCGCCCGGTCTGCAGCGCCTGCGAAACGAACTGATGCCCGTCTAGCCGCTCGCCCTTGATGGCGAAGAAGACGGAGTCGGGCTTCACCTCGCGGCTGTCGATGACGACGGATGACGTGCTGATGTCGCCACCCTGGACGAGCCGGCCGCCGGTCATGGCGGCGATCTGGGCGAAGGTCAGCGTGGGCATGGCTGCCTCCGTGGCGCACGGGCGCGCCTCCCGATGCTCTCTTCCGGCTCCGCCGCGTCCCGATCGCCGCCCTTCCCCCGAAGCTGCCAGGCGATCGCCTTCCACTCACCCACGCGCGAACTGCCCGACGGAGCCGGAACAGAACACCTGTTCGAGCGTGCTGCATAGTACGATATTTTCATCATGGATTTCAAGTTCTATTTCCGTGTCGCTTTTTCAGCGCCAGTTCCGCTTCCTCGCGGTCGTCGAAGTGATGGATCTGATCGCCTACCACCTGGTAGGTCTCGTGTCCTTTGCCGGCGATGACGATCACGTCGTCGTCCGACGCCTCTTCGATCGCGTGGGCGATCGCCGCGCGCCGGTCCGGCACCGTTGCAAACTGCTTCCCGTGGATGCCCGCCGCGATCTCGGCCAGGATGCGCGCTGGGTCTTCGCTACGCGGGTTGTCGCTGGTGAGGACCACCTCGTCCGCCAGCCGGGCGGCGATCTCTCCCATCAGCGGGCGCTTCCCCTGGTCGCGGTCGCCGCCGCAGCCGAAGAGGATCTTCACCCGATGCCCGCCGGCCAGCTCGCGCACGGCGTGCAGCAGCTTCTCCAGCGCGTCCGGCTTGTGCGCGTAGTCGACGATCACCGTCGGGCCGCCGTCCGTATCCACGCGCTCGAACCGACCCCGCACCGCGCCGAGGTTGCGGATGCCCGCCTCGATGGTCGCGATCGGGATGCCCACCGCCAGCGCGGCGCCGATCGCTCCCAGCCAGTTGTAGAGGTTCGGCAGGCCGAGGAGGCGCGAGTCGACCTCGACGTCTCCCTGCGGCGTGTGCACCGTGCCGTGCAGGCCACGGATGTCGATGGAGAAGCCGTCCGCCGGGCGGATGTCGCCCTCGCGGCCGAAGCTCACGACCGCGTCGCCGAGGTCGGCGGCGAGGCGCCGGCCGTACTCGTCGTCGATGTTGACGATGGCCGTCTTGCGCGTCCGGTCGATCTGGTCGAAGAGGATGCGCTTGGCGGCGAAGTAGTCGTCGAAGTTTTTGTGAAAGTCGAAGTGGTCGCGGCTGAGGTTGGTGAAGACCGCGGCCGCGAAGCGGATGCCGTACGTCCGCTTCAGCGCCAGCGCATGCGACGAGACCTCCATCACCGCGTGATGGACGCCCGCGTCGCGCATCTTGGCGAACCACTCCTGCAGGACCACCGCGTCGGGCGTGGTCCGGTCGGCCACCAGCCGCTCATCACCGGCCCGGTACTCGATGGTCCCGATGAGGCCGACGGGCTCGCCGTGAGCGTCGAAGATCGACTCGACCATCTTCGTGGTGGTCGTCTTACCGGAGGTCCCGGTCACGCCGACCAGCGAGAGCGCATCAGCCGGACGGCCGTAGAAGTTTGCGGCGATGGTGGCCAGCGCGGCGCGCGCGTCATCGACCTGCACGTCGGTGTCGGCTTCGGACACGACCGCCACCGCCCCCTTCTGCCGGGCGGACGCGATGAAGCGGGCACCGTCGGTCTGGAAGCCGGCGATGGCCACGAAGAGCGAGCCCGGCTTCACCAGGCGCGAGTCGGCCGTGACGGCCTGGACCTCGACGTTCACGCCGCCCCAGCCGCGCACGGGGACATCCCGCAGGAGGTCGGACAGCTTCATCGGCCCGCCTCCATCGATAAGGTGATCTGTCTGTTCTCAGGCAAGGCTTCGCCCGGCAAAGGATTCTGGGTTTGGACCACTCCGCTCCCCACCGCCCGCACGTGCAGCCCGGACTCCACCGCCCTGGCGATGGCCGCCCGTGCGTCGAGGCCGCGCAGATCCGGCACGCCTCGCCCGCCGCCCGCTGCCTGCGACGACTGCGAGAACGCCGCCAACTGGATGGCCGGCGCGCCGACGGAACGGGTCGGAATGGACGGCGGCACGCCGAGGTAGCGAAGGGCTCCTTCGGCGATCTCATGGAAGATCGGCGCGGCGATGGTGCCGCCGTACTGGGCCCCCTTCGGCTCGTCGATCACGGCCAGGATGACCAGCCGCGGCCGGTCGGCCGGCACATAGCCGGCGAACGAGGCCACGACCTTGTCCAGCGAGTAGCCGCCCCGCGTCGCCTTCTCCGCCGTCCCGGTCTTGCCGGCCACGATGTGCTCCGGCAGCCGCGCGTTCTGCCCCGTGCCGCGCGCGACCACCGCCTTGAGCATCTCGTTCAGCACCGCCGCCGTCTTCTCCGACATCACCCGCACCGGCCTCGGCTGCTCAGGTCGGTCGATGACGGCGCCGCTCGGATCGACGACCCGGTCGACGAGCCGCGGCTCGACGCGCATCCCGCCGTTCGCCACGGTGGCCACGGCGCGGATCAGTTGCAACGGCGTGACGCCGATCTCCTGCCCGATGGAGATGCTCGCGTTCGACACCTGCGACCACTTGCCCGTGCTGCGCACCAGCCCCGCCGTCTCGCCCGGCAGCGGGATGCCCGTCCGCTCGCCGAAGCCGAAGCGGCGGATCCAGCGGTAGAAGCGCTCCTGCCCGACGGCCAGGCCGACGCGGATCGTCCCGACGTTCGAGGAGTGGACGAGCACGTCCTCGAACGTCATCAGCCCGTAGCGGTTCCCGCCGTGCTCGTGGATCTCGACGTTCGCGATGCGGATCGCGCCGTTGCCGCAGTCGAGGATCTGCGACGGCGTGACCACGCCCTCCTCGAGCCCCGCCGTGGCGGTGATGATCTTGAAGGTGGAGCCCGGCTCGTACATGTCCTGCACGTTCCGGTTGCGCCACGCCTCTTGCGGGTACTCGCGGAAGTCGTTCGGGTCGAAGGTCGGCGCGGAGGCCATGGCCAGGATGGCGCCGTCGCGCGGGTCCATCACGATGACCGAGCCGCCCGCGGCGCGGTACTGCTCCATCGCCTTCCCCAGCGCCCGCTCGGCGATGAACTGGATGACCGCGTCGATGGTGAGCACGACGTCATTGCCGTCGACGGCGCGATTCGCCCCCTGGCCGCCGACGAGGTAGACGCCGCGGCGCGCGTCGCGGAGCAGCGTCACGCGGCCGGCTTTTCCGCGCACCTGCTCGTCGAAGGAGTGCT
>DATEOX010000548.1:0-4616 GCA_035273585.1 Thermoanaerobaculia bacterium | reverse complement strand
CCTGGGACTGCACGAGTTGGCGCTTCACCTCCGTCCGCGTGTCGATGACCCACAGCCCGCCGGTGGCCGGCCGCACGTGCGGGCGCAGGCCGGTCGCGGCGGTGGAGACGACGATGCGCGTGCCGTCCGGCGACCAGGCCGGGTTGTGTCCGAAGTCGGTGAGGCGGCGCACCGACTCGCCGGTCGCCCCCATCAGGAAGATGCCCCCGCCGCCGCGCTCGGAGCGGAACGCGATCTGCGAGCCGTCCGGCGAGAAGGCCGGCTCCGAGTCGTCGTCCGGCGAGTCGCCGGTGAGGTTCACCGCCGCCCGTCCGTCGATGCGCTGCGAGAAGATGTCCTGGTTGCCCGACTCCGCGGAGACGTAGGCGAACGATTTCCCATCAGGAGAGAGCGTCGGGAACTGCTCCAGGCCGTCGGCGAAGGTCAGTTGCCTGAACACGCGCGGCACGGCGACGGGCCCACCGCGGGAACGAAAGAGCGTGAAACCGGCCGCCCCGGCGGCCAGCAGCGCAGCGCCGCCGATCGCGGCGATGGATCGCCAGCGCCGCCCTTTCGGAGGCGGCGCCTTGCGCATGCCGGTGACGGTGGCCTGGACGTCCGACACCACCCGCAACTGGAAGGCCAGGTCGCGCGCCGACTGGAACCGGTCGCGCGGGTTCTTCTCCAGGCAATGGAAGATGACGGCTTCCACCGCCGGCGGGATCTTCGGATCGATCGCCGTCAGCGACGGCGGCTCGGCGTTGGCCACGGCGTGCATCATCTCCACCGCCGAGTAGCCGTCGAAGGCCGGCCGCCCGCTGAGCATCTCGTAGACGACCGCGCCGAAGGCGAAGATGTCGGTGCGCTGGTCGACCGGTTGGGCCCGCACCTGCTCGGGGGCCATGTAGCCGGGAGTGCCGACGACGAAGCCGGCCGAGGTCAGATGCCTGGCCGTCCGGCGCCGCCCATCGACGTCCGCCACTTCCTCGGCCAGCTTGGCCAGGCCGAAGTCGAGGATCTTCACCCGGCCGTCGTTGGTGATGAAGAGGTTCTCCGGCTTGAGGTCGCGATGGATGATCCCCTTCTCGTGCGCGACGGCCAGCGCCGAGGCGACCTGCGTCGCGTAGTCGATGGCTTTGCGCAATGGCAGCGCGGACGGAGGGTCGTCGCCGAGGGCTTCCCGGACGTTTTTTCCCTCGAGCAGCTCCATCACGATGTACGGCGAGCCGTCGGTGGTGCCGACGTCGAAGATGGTCACCAGGCCCGGATGGTTGAGCGCCCCCGCGGCGCGCGCTTCCTGCTCGAAGCGCTGCACGGTCTCGTCGCCGGGCGAGAAGGAGTCGGGCAGGACTTTGATCGCCACGTCGCGCCCGATGCGGCTGTCGCGCGCCCGCCACACCTCTCCCATCCCGCCCGTGCCGATGTGGGCGACGATCTCGTAAGGCCCGAGGATGACACCCTTCGCGATGGGCATGGTTTGCCGGATTGATGCAGATTATCGCAGGGTGCAAAGGGGCGGTGTGACACTTCCGCACCGGCCACGGCCCGGCGCGCAGGCGAAGCGATCGAGAATGTCGGGGACGAACCGCGGCGGCCTTTGCCGCCTCCTCCTGCTTCGCATCCGCGGTCTTCGTCGCAGGCGGCAGCGTCGCTGTTGCCGCGGAGTCGGCCGTGGCCGGCGGCACCAGATGAGCGCCACGACCAGGAGCGCGGAAGCGTGACGACGTCGATCGTCGCCCAGACCTTCCCCACAGCCTTCTCCAGGAACACGAACGAGATGAAAATGAAGAAGAGGCTGAGCGCGCCGGCACCGACGAAGATGCCGAGGCGCGCCAGCTCGCCGCGTCGCGCTCCGTCATCGCAGCTCTCCTGTTGTGAGGATGGAGGGCCGCAATGGGCGGATTTCCCCGGCGCATAATGACGAGAGGTGCACTCCCCTCTGCCTGACGCCATCCGCCGTTTCTTCGCCGCGCGCGGACTGGAGCCGGGGCATGTCCTCGTCGCCTGTTCGGGCGGGCCGGACTCCACCGCGCTGCTCATCGCGTTGTCGGAGCTGACGGCCGTCACCTGCGCGCACGTCAACCATCACCTCCGCGGCAGCGACTCCGAGGACGACGAGCGCTTCGTGCGCAACCTCTGCGCACGCCTCGGCGTGACGGTGCTGGTGGCGGACGGAACGCTGCACGAGCCGGCCATCAGGCGCGGCGGCATCGAGGCGGCGGCGCGCGAGGTGCGCTTCGCCCGGCTGCAGGAGCTGCGGCAGGCGTCGGACGCGCGGTGGATTGCCACCGCGCATCAGAAGAACGATCAGGCGGAGACGATCCTGATGCGCCTCTTCACCGGCACGGGGCTCGCCGGCCTGCGGGGCATCCATCCGGTGCGCGAGGACGGCGTGATCCGGCCGCTGCTGGAAGCCACGCGCGCGGACGTCGAGCAGTTCCTGTGCGAGCGCGGCGTCCAGGCGCGCTTCGACCGCTCCAACGACGACCCGCGCTTTTTGCGCAATCGCATCCGCGCCACGCTGGCGGAGTACGACCGGGCGGTGATCGACAACCTCGCGGCGATCGCCGAGCAGGCCCGCGGGCAGTGGGAGCTGACGGACAAGGCACTCCTCCACCACGCCATCCGCACTCTCGATCCGCAATCGCGCGACGTCTCGGCCGCCGATCTGGCGCGCCTCGCCGACGCGCTGCCGGACGTGAAGCGGGTCAGCGTGACGAAGACGCTGGAGCTCCTCCGCCGGGGCGATGAGATCGTTCTTCGGCGGCTACCACGACCGACGGCCCCGTTCGAAATCCCGCTACAGGCGGAAGAGGCGGCGATCATCCCGGAGATCGGCCTGACCATCCGCGTGACGGAGCATCTAACCGGCAAAGGGCAGCTTTTCCGGTTACCCGACGGCGCCGAGGCGCGCTTCACGGTGCGCAACCGGAGGGAGGGCGACCGCTTCCAGCCTCTGGGGATGGCGGGCGAGAAAAAGCTGAAAGAGCTGCTGATTGATCGTAAAATCGCGGCCGAGCTCCGGGATCGCATCCCCTTACTCGTCTGGAACGGCACGATCGTCTGGGTGGCGGGCGTGGAAGTCTCCGAACGGTTCAAAGCGACGGACGGCGCGCGCCTCTACGAGGTCTCCATTGCGGAAGAGCAGGATCAGGAAAGCCTTCAGCGTTAAGGACATCGCCAAACGGGTGGCCAGGCTCGGCGAAGAGATCCGCAAGGACGCCGGCGACGCCGAGGTCTTCCTCCTGGGCATCCTGAAAGGAACGTCGTGCCTGATGGCCGATCTGCTGCGGAGCATTCCGGGCGAGGTCAGTTACGGATTCATCGACGTCATCCGCGACCCGGCCGACAGCCAGATCGCCGACGCGCTGGAGATCGACTTCCTCAGCCACACCGCCATCGGCGGCCGGCGCGTCTACCTGCTCAAGGACGTCGTCTCTACAGGGGTGATCGAGAGCTACCTGGTCAATCAGCTCCGCCAGCATCAGCCGGCCGTGCTCCGGCTGGTGGCCCTGCTCGACCGGCCCGATCTCCGGACCGTAGAACTCGAAGCCGATTACCGCGTATTCAAGGTCGGTGACGGGTCGTTCGTCGGCTACGGTCTGGAGCTGGAAGGGCGGCACGGGAACCTGCCTTACATCGGCAAGCTCTGACGTGTCATCCTGAGCCGCGCAGACGGCGAAGGATCCGCACCGATCTTGCGCCTGAAGGTACGGATCCTTCGCCCTCTTCCGGGCTCAGGATGACAGGAACAATCCTCTCCCCCGTCCAGTTAGGCATACAGCAGTAGTGTCGGATGGCACGGCCGAAGCATGCCGTGCATTTCCTGGAGGCTAATCGTTGAATTCCACCGTCAAAACAGCACTCCTCTGGGTCGTCATCATCGTCCTGGTCTTCCTCCTGTGGAGCTTGTTCCAGCAGACGAAGGGCACCAGCGAGCAGATCCCATACAACAAGTTCATGGACTGGGTCGCGCAAGGCCAGGTCGAGAAGATCACCATGCGCGGCGACGAAATCCGCGGCGAGACCCGAGGCAACCAGCCGGGCGGCAAGAAAGAGTTCCACCTCACCGTGCCGCCGAGTTACCCGGCCACGATCGACCTTCTCCGCCAGAAAGGCGTCAACATCGAGGTCGAGCCGAAAGGCGACGCCCCCTTCATCACCGCGCTCATCACCTGGGCCCCGGTCCTCTTCCTCATCGGCCTCTGGATCTTCTTCATGCGCCAGATGCAGGCCGGCGGCAACAAGGCGCTCTCTTTCGGCAAGTCGAAGGCCAAGCTCCTCTCCGGCAGCGCCAAGAAGGTCACGTTCAAGGACGTGGCCGGCGTCGATGAGGCCAAGCTCGAGCTGCACGAGATCATCGAGTTCCTCAAGGAGCCGCAGAAGTTCACGAAGCTGGGCGGCAAGATCCCCAAGGGCGTCCTGCTCATGGGGCCCCCGGGCACGGGCAAGACCCTCCTGGCCCGGGCCATCGCCGGCGAGGCGAACGCGCCGTTCTTCTCCATCTCCGGCTCCGACTTCGTGGAGATGTTCGTCGGCGTTGGCGCCTCCCGCGTCCGCGACCTGTTCGAGCAGGCCAAGGCCAACGCCCCGGCGATCGTGTTCGTGGACGAGATCGACGCCGTCGGCCGCCAGCG
>DATEOX010000547.1:0-8527 GCA_035273585.1 Thermoanaerobaculia bacterium | reverse complement strand
CGCCGGCCCGCCGGCCGAGCGCGCGCTGTCGAAGCATCCGCGGGTCGCCGATCCGGCCATCGCCGAGCTCCGCGCGCAAGGGCAGGCGGGCGTCGATGCGATGGCCGCCGCGACGGCGAAGCTGACCGACCGCCAGGACGTCGAGCGGGCCCGGCTCGCGCTCGACCGCGTCTGCCGCCAGCGCGACTGCTCCGCCTCGCGCCTCTACTGGTTCACCGACCTCGGCGCGGCGAAGGCCGAGGCGAAGAAGCGCGGCCTGCCGATCCTCTCCCTCCGGCTGCTGGGCAATCTCGATGACGACCTCAGTTGCGCGAACAGCCGCTTCTTCCGCACCACGCTCTACTCGAACCCGCGCATCGCGGCGCTGATGCGCGAGAAGTTCGTGCTGCACTGGTCGTCCGAGCGGCCGGTGCCGCAGGTGACGATCGACTTCGGCGACGGGCGCAAGCTGCGCCAGACCATCACCGGCAACAGCGTGCACTACCTGCTCGACGCGGACGGTCGCCCGCTCGACGCGTTGCCCGGCCTTTACGCGCCGGACGTCTTCATCGCGAAGCTCGGCGAGCTGGCGGCGCTCGCCGAGCGTCTGCCGCCCGATGCACGGACACGTCGGGCGGTGCTGCGCCGGTATCACGAGGAAGCGCTGGCCGCGGCAAACGCGGCGCTGGCGGCGGAGCAGAAGCCGGTGGAAGTCAGGACGGCCGACGGCCAGCTCGTCTACACGGCGATCGTCGCTTCGCCGCGGGCCCAGACGAAGATGGCGCTCGAGATGCCGCTCCTCTTCGCCCTCGGCCAGAGCATCCCGGACAGCCAGTGGAAGGAGATGGCCGCCCACCAGGCGCCGACCATCCAGTTCGCGCCGGAGTCGATCGCGCTGATGAAAGATCGCTACGGTGCCACCGAGGCGATGCTCGCCGCATTGCAGCGGTCGGTGGCCGAGGACACGCTGCGCAACGAGTACGACCTGCACGCGCGCGTGCATCAGTGGTACACGCAAGGCAGTCAGCCGAGCTTCGCATCGCTGAACAAGAACGTCTACGCGAAGCTGTTCCTCACGCCGCGGGCCGATCCGTGGCTCGGGCTGCAGCCGAACGCGTTCTCGGCCATCGCCGCGAAGTAGAGCTCGACCTGTAAATGTAGGACCGGCTGGAGAGCCGGCCCTACATCTCAGAACGTATACGAAATCCTCGAGTAGACGAACCTGCCGTTCATCCCGAACGGCGACTGGCTCGGATAGGTGAAGATGCCGAAGTTGCCTTGCGGCGTGCCGGGGAAGTTCTTGTCCGGGAAGGCATCGAACAGGTTCTCCGCGCCGAGGGCGAACGTGTACTTGCTCCAGCGGTAGGCGACCTCCAGGTCGGCGAGCCAGGTGGCGCCGTACGTCTGATCGTCCTGCGGGAGGAGCGTGAAGCTGCAGAACTCGCCGTAGCGGCTCTGGCGCAGAGTGGTCGACCAGCCGCTATAGCTCCAGCTCTCCATCAGGCGGATGTTGTCCTTCGGCTGGCCGCACTCGATGCGCCGCCGCTCGATGCGATCGAAGAGCACCTCCTGCAGGCCGGCCAGGATCGCGGGCGTGGCCACCTCGCCGACGATCTTCGTTTTGTTGTTGCTGTACGCGGCCGAAGTGTCGAGCCTCCCCCATCCGCCGAGGCTGCGCTGGTAGTTGGCCACCAGGTCGTAGCCGTTCGTGCGCGTGTCGATGGCGTTGGTGAAGAAGCGCGCGCCGGTGACGCCGAACGGCTGGATGAGCGGCAGCACGCGCGCGCCGGTGAAGTTGCCGGAGAAGACGATGCGGTCGTTGATGTCGATGTGGAAGTAGTCGGCGGTCAGCTCCAGGTTGGCCAGCGGCTGGAAGACGATGCCGGCGCTGTAGTTGCGCGAGGTCTCCGGCTCCAGCGGCTTCGCGCCCAGGGCCTGGGCGATGGCGCTGCTGACCGGATAGGTGCCGACCTCGAACGGCGCGAGCTGCCCCGAGACCGGATCGCGCAGGAAGTTCGTGCTCACGGCCGAGAAGAACGACTGGTTGAGCGACGGCGCGCGGAAGCCGGTGCTCGCCGCGCCGCGAAGGATGACCTGCTCGATGGGCGAGTAGCGGAGGGTGATCTTGCCGTTCGTCGTGCCGCCGAAGTCGCTGAAGTTCTCGTAGCGGCCGGCCAGGCCCACCCGGAACCGCGGCAGGACGTCGCCTTCGAGGTCGAGGTAGACCGCCTTGCTGTTGCGCGAGGTATCGATCTCGTTCGAGGGGCGGAAGCCGGGGAAGACCTGCGCGCCGGCGGGAGCGCGGTTGCCGAACTGGTCGGGCTTGCCGCCATCGATGTACGAGTTCGGCTCGCCGGCCTGGATCTCGTATCCCTCGCGCCGGTACTCGACGCCGACTGCGACGTTCACCGGCCCGGCGAGCGACGCCACCTTGAACGGCTTGGACAGATCGAAGTTCGCCGTCCAGAGCTTGTCGCCGAGGGTGCCGGCGTAGAAGCGGGTCTGATTCGGCGGGATCGAGGGGCCGAGGGAGGTGTTCAGCGAGTCGGTGACGTAGAAGTCGAACTTGTTCCGGCCGTAGCCGCCGCTGAAGTCGTAGAACCAGGTGGCCAACTCGCCGCGCGCGCCGGCGGTGAGCGACTGGTCGACCACCCGCGGCTCGATGAGCGGCAGGAAGCCCTCGGGATAGATGGTCGGCTGGTTCTGGGCCTGGAGCGCGCGGCGGAAGAAGCCGCCGTGCGAGCCGTGGCGGTTGCTGAAGCCGCCGAAGGCGTAGAAGAACTGCTTGCCGTCCGCGCTGACCGGCACGTTCAGGTTGGTGAAGAGCATGATGTCGCGGGCGTAGGAGTCGCCCCAGTGGTGATTGGGCTGCGCCACCGGGTTGGTACCGGCGTCGCCGGCCTTGATCTGGTCGCGCGGATCGGGAGCGGCGCGGTTCGTCTCGTAGCGGTCGCGGTACTCGGCGGTGGCGAAGAGCGCGCCGCGGCCGAGCTTCCAACCGCCGCTGAGGTTCGTATCGACGACCTGCCCGTCGCCATGCGTCGTCGCGCCCCCCTTGGCCTCGACGCGCAGCGGCTCGGCGTCCGACTTGAGCACGAGGTTGATCACGCCGGCGATGGCGTCGGAGCCGTACTGCGCGGCGGCGCCGTCGCGCAGGATCTCGATGCTGGAGATGGCCGACGCCGGCAGCGCATTCAGATCGACGCCGCTCGAGCCGCGGCCGACGGAGTTGTTGGCGTTCACCAGCGCGCTGGCGTGGCGGCGCTTGCCGTTGACCATCACCAGCAATTGATCCGGCCCGAGGCCGCGCAGGGTCGCGGGACGGACGGTGTCGGTGCCGTCGGTGATCGTCGGGCGCGGGAAATTGAACGACGGGGCGATCTTCTGGATGATCTGGCTCGTCTCGGTGGAAGGGGCGGACTCGATCTGCTCCCGCGGGATGACGTCCACCGGCACGGCCTTCTCCTGCTCCGCGCCGATGGCCCGCGAGCCGACGGTGATCTCCTGCCCGAACGAGACGCGCAGGGTGAAGTCGCGCGTGGCGTCGCCGCCGCCGATGGTGACGGTCTCGGTCTGCGTCTGGAAGCCCTGCAGCGCGGCGGTGACGCGCACCGCGCCGCGCGCGCGGTCGGCCGGGATGGTCAGGGTGTAGCGGCCGTCGGCATCGGTGACGGCGGTGAGGCCGAGGTCGTCGACGGAGACGGTGACGCCGGGCAGCGGCGTGCCGTCGGAGAGAGTGACGCGGCCGTGGACGTTGGAGCTCTGGGCGGCGAGTGGAAGAGCGAAGAGGCAGAGGATCAGGAGAATGCGACCGGGCTTCGACATTCGTGATGCCTTCCTTTCGTGCTTTTTTGCGGATCTCTTTCAGTATCCGCGCGCCGCAACGGAAGGTCAAACCGCCGCCGCGCGGAACCTCGCGCCTCGGTCTCCCGTCCCATCCGACAATCAGGAGGAGCGAATGAATCGTTTGCCCGCCCTCGCGCTCGCACTCACGCTTGCCGTGCAACTACACGCCGCCGATCTCGTGCGCGGCGTCCGCTCCAAGATCTCCGCCGGCGACCTCGCCACCGGCATGGCCCAGGTCGAGGATTACCGCAACACCACGGGCGTCGACGCCGAATACCTCGACGCCGTCGGATGGCTCGCGCGCGGCGCGCAGCTCCTCGGGCAGCCGGATCGCGCGCGGCAGTACGTCGCCGAGCTGCGGCGGGAGATCCCGGAGGAAAAGGCGGGCCTCATCACGCCGTACGGCGCGGCGATCGAGGTGGAGGGGCGGCTCATCGCCTCCACGGAAGGCCGCGGCGCGGCGATCCGGTATTTCGAGTCGCAATTGGCGCGGGCGAAGGCACCCGAGCTGCGGTCGCGCATCAGCAAGAACATCAACCTCATCTCGCTGGAGGGGCAGCCGGCGCCGGCACTGGATCAGGCGGACTTCGTGGGAAAACGGGCGCCGGCGCTCGCCTCGCTGCGCGGCAAGCCGGTCCTCCTCTTCTTCTTCGCCGAGGGCTGCGGCGACTGCAAGGGCCAGGCGCCGTCCCTCGGGCGCGTCTGGGAGAAGTATCGCAGCCGCGGCGTGGAGCTGATCGCCGTCACGCGGTTGTACGGAGGGTCGAAGGAGAAGCCGTTCACGTCCGACGAAGAGAAGGAGCAGATCGCGAAGGTGTGGAAGGAGACGTACGCGCCGCTGGACGCGGTGCCGATCGTGGTCAGCACCGAGGCCATGGTGCGCTGGGGAGCGTCGGCCACGCCGACGTTCGCCCTCCTCGACCGGCGCGGCACGGTGCGCCTCTACACGCCGACGCGGCTCTCCGAGGCGGAGCTGTCACGCCGGCTCGACGAGCTGCTGGCGGAGCCGTAACGCAACGCAGAGAGCCTTCTCCTCGCGCGGCGGGGAGAAGGTGCCCGAAGGGCGGATGAGGGGCCGTTTCTGCCACGCCCCCTCACCCGGCGCTGCGCGCCACCCTCTCCCCGCAAGCGGGGCGAGGGTTTCTTGCACGAGGGCGCGTGCGATGATGCGCGCGTGGGCCGACGCAACGCGGAGCTGATGCAGCGCTGGATCGACGGGACGCTGCGCCCCGAAGACACGCCGGGGATCACGCTGCCGGCGGCGATCACCCGCTCGATTCCGTTCCGGCTGGCGGAGATCGCGCCGGGATCGGGCGTGGTGGTGATCGAGACCGATCCGGAGACGCAGGCGAACCCGATGGGCACGGTGCACGGCGGCGTGCTCTGCACCGTCGCCGACGCGGCCATCGGCCTGGCCCACTGGGCGGGGCTGGAGGAGGGCGAGTCGTTCACCAGCATCGACTTCCGCATCAACTTCTTCCGCCCGGTCTGGCGGGACACGCTGCGCGCCACCGCGCGCGTGGTGCACGCGGGCCGGACGGTGAGCTACTACGACTGCCAGATCACCCGCGCGGACGGCAAGCTCGTCGCGCAGGCGACGAGCACGGTGATGACGCTGCGCGGCGACGCCGCCTCCGGCCGCTGAAACGCGTTCCCGGAACGTAACGGCTTCCCGCGGCGCGCGGACGTATCGTCACGTTCATGCGCAAGGTGTTGCTGGCCGTCGTGGTGATCGTGGCCCTGCGTGCGCACGCCGAAGAGACGATGACCATCACCGTCACCTGCGACGGGCCGCCGTGCACGAACGAGGCTCCGCGGACGCAGTGGGACTTCGCCCTTTGCTTGGACTACGAGCTGGACACGGCGCTGATCGAAGCCGCCGAAAGGGGCGACCGGTCCGCCGTCGAGCTGCTGCAAAGGCGCCATGCCTCCGCGGTGAGCTGGAACGAGCGCGCCCGCATCGGAGGCGCGCTCCTCGGCAAGGTCGCGGACGACTCCGCGATCTGGAAGGAGTTGGAGACGCACGCCGAGAGCTACGTCCGCTTCAGCGAAAAAGACGAGACGACGCGGGCGAAGCTCGAGGCCTTCTGCAAGGAGCACGGCTACGAAGACCCGGATGCCTACTCGTTGGCGGCGTGGGACTCGTTCGCCGCCGCCTCGAGGGACCGCCGCGCGCGGCCGCTGCTGCTGCGCGCCGTGGAGTCGGGAGAGCGGGACGTCGTGTCGAACGGGATCATCTCCCTCGCCGCCCAGCACGACGAATCCGCCCTACTGGCCATCGAGGCGGCAATCCGCCGCTCCGACTCCCCGGTGGACTTGGCGTCGCTGCTGGTCTTCTACGAGTCCGAGGCCGTCGATCGGCTCGCTCTGCAGTTCATCACCGATGAGTACGGGCGGGAGCGCTATTTCGCGCAGCGGCGGCAGGAGCCATGAGAGCCGCGCTGCTCGCGGCCGTGATGATGGCCGTCCAGGCGCTGGCCGCGGCGCCGGCCGGCTCGGTGCGCGGCACGGTGACGCTCGAAGGCAGCCCCATCCCCGGCTGCACGGTCAGGATCAGCGGCGACTCGCTGACCCGCGAGGCGACGACCGACGAGCATGGCAGCTACACGTTCGACGCCCTGCCGCAGGGCGACTACGAGGTCGCCGTCGCGCTGGAAGGGCTGAAGGGGAAGAAGGTGCCGGTCACGGTCGGCGCCGGCGTGACCACGCTCTCCACTGCCGTGACATTTCCAGCCACGGCGTACGTATGCAACCTCGCCCCTCATTGCGGTGAAGCGGACCCCAGCACGCGGTGGGAGTACCCGTCCTGCGCCGACTACGAGCTGAACACGTCTTACATCGAATCGGCGGAGCTGGGCGATCGCTCCGCGGTGCAGCTGCTGGAGCGCCGCTACGCATCGACGCTGAGCTGGGAAGAGCGGACGCGCATCGCCGGCGCGCTCCTCGGCCGGATCGCGAACGATGAGGCGATCTGGAAAGAGCTCGAGACGCACGCTGCCAACCTCCTCCGCTTCAATGACGAGAGCGAAGAGACGGCCGCCAAGTACGCGGCGTACTGCGCGGAGCACGGCTATGACGAAGATGCCTACCTGCACGCGGCTTGGCAGTCGTTCCAAGCCGCCGCGATGGACCGCCGCTCGCGGCCGCTGCTGATCCGGGCGCTCGCCTCCGAGGACACGGCCGTCGTGGAGACGGCAATCCTGGGCCTGGCCACGCAGCACGACGAGGCGGCGCTGCCGCTCATCGAGAAGGCGCTGGAGCGCATCCCTTCCGCGCATTCGGCGGCGCAGATGCTCGTCGTCTACCAGTCGGAGGCGGCGGATCGGGTGGCCGTGCGCTTCATCACGGACGAGGACGGCCTGGCGCTCTATCGTGAACTGAAAAGGCAGTGGCAATGAGAGCGTCTCTTTTCGTCGTCGCGCTGATGGCCATCCCCGCGCTGGGCGGCGAACAGCAGAGCGGCGTCATCGACTGCATCTTTCCGCCCGTCGGGCCGCCCTGCAACGAAAGCGAGCCGGCGACGCGGTGGGAGTACCCGTCGTGCGCCGACTATCGCCTGGACGACTCGCTCATCGAAGGGGCGGAGAAGGGCGACCGCTCCGCCATCGAGCTGCTGGAGCGGCGCTACGCCTCGACGGTGAGCTGGCAGGAGCGGGCCCGCATCGGCGCCGCCCTCCTCGGGCGCGCCAGGGACGACGGCCCGATCTGGAAGGAGATCGAGACGCACGCGGCGAACCTCCTCCGCTTCCGCGAGCCGGGCGAGGAGACGGAGGCAAAGTACAAGGCGTTCTGCGCGGAGAACGGCTACGAGGAGGAGGAGTACCTGGAAGCCGCCTGGTACTTTTTCGACGCGGCGGCGATGGACCGCCGCGCGCGGCCGCTGCTCGTCCGCTCCCTTGCCATCGATGATTCCAACCTCATGACGATGGCCGTCTACGGACTGGCCATGCAGCATGATGAAGCGGCGCTGCCGCTCATCGAGAAGGCGCTGGAGAAGGCCGGGAATCTGTCGGCGCCGGCGGCGGCGCTCGCGTTCTATCGCTCCGAGGCCGCCGATCAGGTGGCCATGCGCTTCATCACGGACGAGGAGGAGCGGGAGCAGTATCGCGAGCAGCGCCGGCAGCAGCCGTGAGCACCTCCTCTGCCGCCGCGACCGCCTCCGAACTGCCGCCGATCGCCACCACATCCCCCGCCCGCAGCACCTCCGCCGCCGACGGGACGAGGATGCGCTCCTCGCCGCGCTGAATGGCCAGCACCATCGCCCCCGTGCGCCCGCGCAGGTTCACCTCGCGCAACTGCTTGCCGATCACCTCGCTCCCCTCCGCCACCACCGTCGTGCGCGGCGCGCCGAAGCCGGCGATGAGGTCGTCGACGGCCGGCGTGGGCGTGCTCGACCCGCGCGCCAGTGCGCCGATGAGCGCCTGCGCCCCGGCGTGGACGTGCCCCTGCAGGTCGGCCGTCCGGCGCCAGAAGGTGACGGCGAGCAGCACGAGCAGCAGCGACAGCGCGATGGCCGCCGGGTAGCCGGGGAGGAACGGCTGGGTCAGGGCCACGATGGGCATCCCGACGAGCACCAGCACGAGGATCTTGACCGTGGCCACCATCGAGGCGCGCGGCGCCGCGCCGAGGTCGATGCCGCCGGGCGGGGGCGGGGGGAAGGCGCGCTCGGCGAGGAGGGTGCTCAGGCGCCGGACGACGCGCA
>DATEOX010000546.1:0-7934 GCA_035273585.1 Thermoanaerobaculia bacterium | reverse complement strand
CCACTGCGCCTTGAGGCCGGAGATCTTCTCCTGCAGCTCGGCGATCTCCGCCTCGATGGCGCGCAGCCGCTCTTTCGCCACCGCCGCCTCTTCCTTCGACAGCGCCTGCTTCTCGATCTGGAGCTGGGTCATGCGCCGGGTCAGCTCGTCGATCTCCTGCGGCATCGAGGTCAGCTCGATGCGCAGCTTCGAGGCCGCCTCGTCGATGAGATCGATGGCCTTGTCGGGGAGGAAGCGGTCGGTGATGTAGCGGTGGGAGAGCATCGCCGCGGCGACGATCGCCGAGTCGGTGATCTTCACGCCGTGATGCACCTCGTAGCGCTCCTTCAGGCCGCGCAGGATGGCAATCGTGTCTTCGACCGACGGCTCGCCGACGTACACCGGCTGAAAGCGCCGCTCGAGCGCCGCATCCTTCTCGATGTGCTTCTGGTATTCGGCAAGCGTCGTGGCGCCGACCGTGCGCAGCTCGCCGCGGGCGAGGGCCGGCTTGAGCAGGTTCGAGGCGTCCATCGCCCCTTCCGAGGCGCCGGCGCCGACGAGCGTGTGCAGCTCGTCGATGAAGAGGATGACGTTGCCGTCGCTCTCCTCCACGTCCTTGATCACCGCCTTGAGCCGGTCTTCGAACTCGCCGCGATACTTCGCGCCGGCGATGAGCGCGCCGAGGTCGAGGCCGACCACACGCTTGTTCTTCAGCCCTTCGGGGACGTCGCCTTCCACGATGCGCCGTGCAAGGCCCTCGACGATGGCCGTCTTGCCCACGCCCGGCTCGCCGATGAGCACCGGGTTGTTCTTCGTCCGGCGGGAGAGGACCTGGATGACGCGCCGGATCTCCTCGTCGCGGCCGATGACCGGATCGAGCTTGCCGCGGCGGGCCAGTTGGGTGAGATCGCGTCCGTAGCGCTCCAGCGCCTGGTACTTGTCCTCGGGGTTCTGATCGGTGACCCGCTGGTTGCCGCGCACGGCCTGCAGCGCCTTGAGCAGCGCATCCGGCGCGACGCCATGCCGCTTGAGGACCTTTCCCGCGGTCGTATCGGATTTGGCGATGGCCAGCAGGAAGTGCTCGGTCGAGACGTACTCGTCCTTGAAGTCGTCCGCGGCCTTGAACGCCGCGTCGAAGATGCGCCGGAGCGTGGGCGAGACCTGCGGCTCCGCGGACGCTCCCCCGACCTTGGAGAACTTCGCCACTTCGGACGCGACCTCGGTCTCGATCGTGGCCGGGTTCAGCCCGAGCTTATTGAGGATCGGAGTGACGATCCCCCCCTCCTGTCGAAGCAGGGCCAGCAGCAGGTGCTCCGGTGCGAGCTCGGGGTTCCCCGCCCCCCGCGCGAGGTTCTGCGCCTCGGCGATCGCCTCCTGCGCCTTCACGGTTAGCTTATTGAAATTCATGATCTTGCCTCACATTGAGTCCATCAGACTCAGATCATCTAACCGGTAATTCTTACCAAGCATTCCGCGTGCAACGGCCAGTCCCGGTGCTACATTGGAGGGATCATGACGAAGACGCTCAAAGCCCGCTACGACGCCGAGCACAACGTGCTCCGCCTCGTCGAGCCGCTGGAGGGTGTGGCGGACGAGGCGGAGGTAGAGGTCACGGTCAAGGAGCCAACGCAGGCGGAAGCGCCGGATGACGGTGTGGAGCGGCCGTGGATGCGGCTGGCCGGCAGCCTCTCAAAAGAGGCCGGCGACGAAATGGCGCGGATCATAGAAGAGGAGTTCCCCATGATCGATCCGGTGCCGGGTTACAAGTGGCCCTGAAGGAAAGCGTCATTGCCGTCGACACGAACGCCGCGATCGACTTTCTCCGGAATCAGCGGCGGCCGCCCCAGATCGACCGTGCAAGATCTCTGTTTCTGCCGTTGCCGGTCGTAGGAGAGCTCTTCGTAGGGGCGTTCGGAGCTCGAGACCGCAACGCAGAGACAACTTCCGTCGAGGAGCTGCTCAAGGAGTGGACCGTCCTCTCTCCGGACGTCAACACGGCACGTTTCTACGCCGACATCCGTGTGCATCGGAAGCTCAATCCGGCATTCAGCGCGAGCCTTCGCAACGATCTCTGGATAGCGGCGCTCTGCCTGCAACACCGCCTCCCTTTGCTCACCAACGACCGCGGCTTCGAGCTCGTCCCCGGCCTCGAAGTCCTCCACTGGTAGCCCGAAATTGCCTCGACGGCGATAGAGTTCACCACGCCATGACTGCCACCGCCGAGGTTTTGCCGCAAACGCAATCCGTACTGTTCGAGAGTCTGCTGGAGCTGATCCGGCGCACGTCGACCATCCTGCCGGATGATGTCGTGCGGGCGGTGACGGGGGCGCGGCAGCAGGAGGTCGAGGGCTCCAACGCGGACGTCGCGCTGAACGTGATCGGGTGCAACATCGGGCTGGCGCGGGAGAGCTCGCTGCCGCTCTGCCAGGACACCGGGACCATCCTCTTTTACGTGCACACGCCGGTCGGGTACGACCAGCTCGCGTTCGAGGAGACGGCCGTCGATGCGGTGCGGGCGGCGACGAAGAAAGGGTACCTGCGGCAGAACAGCGTCGACAGCGTCACCGGAAAGAACACCGGCGACAACACCGGGCCCGGCTCGCCCGTCTTCCACTTCCATCAGTGGCGCGAGCCGCATGTGGAAGTGAAGCTGATGCTCAAGGGCGGCGGATGCGAGAACATGAACGCCCAGTACTCCCTCCCCCACCCCGATCTCGGCGGGCGCGATCTCAAAGGCGTGGAGAACGCCATCCTCGACTGCGTCCTCCAGGCGCAGGGCCAGGGCTGCGGCCCGGGCATCCTCGGCGTCTGCATCGGCGGCGACCGCGGCACCGGCTATATGTTCGCGAAGGAGCAGCTCCTGCGCACGCTCGACGACACGAACGACGACGCGCTGCTCGCCGAGCTCGAGCAGCGCGTCGTGGAGAAGGCGAACCAGTCCGGCATCGGGCCGATGGGCTTCGGCGGGAAGACGACCCTCCTGGCCTGCAAGATCGGCAAGCAGAACCGGCTGCCGGCGTCGTTCTTCGTCTCGATCGCCTACATGTGCTGGGCGTACCGCAGGCGCGGCGTGAATCTCGACCCGAGCGGGGCCGCGACGGAGTGGCTCTACTGATGGCGCTCGTCAAACTGACCACGCCGATCGACGAGGCGACCATCCGCTCCCTGCACGTCGGCGACACCGTCTCGATCACCGGCCGCCTCTACACCGGCCGCGACGCGGTGCATCACCGCATCCACGAAGAGACGAAACCGCCGGTCGACCTCGAGGGGCAGATCATCTATCACTGCGGCCCGGTGATGGTGAAGGAAGGCGACGACTGGGTCTGCAAGGCGGCGGGCCCGACCACCTCCTCGCGCGAGGAGCCGTACCAGCACGAGGTCATCCGCGACTACAGGATCCGCGGCGTGATCGGGAAGGGCGGGATGGGGGAGAAGACGCTCGCCGCGTGCAAGGAGTACGGCGCGGTCTACCTGCACGCCATCGGCGGCGCGGCGCAGGTTTGTGCCGCCTCCATCAAGCGGGTGGACGGCGTCGACTGGCTCGACCTCGGGTCGCCGGAGGCCATCTGGCACCTCTGGGTCGAAGACTTCATGGCCATCGTGACCATGGACGCCCACGGCCGCTCGCTTCATCAGCAGGTGTTCGAGGAGTCGCGGAAGAGGTTGGAAGCGCTCAAGGCTTGACGAAGCTCACAGCTCACAGGTCACAGCTCACAGGTCACAGGGAGGATGAGGAACGAGAGCTGCACCCTGTGAGCTGTGAGCTGTGAGCTATGCGTATAGAACGCGACACCCTCGGCGAAGTGGCGGTCCCGGATCAGGCGCTGTACGGCGCGCAGACGCAGCGGGCCGTGGAGAACTATCCGATCAGCGGATTGCGTGAGCATCCGGTCTTCATTCGCGCGTTCATCCTTTTGAAAAAAGCGGCGGCGATGGCGAATCGGGAGCTCGGCACCCTCGAGCCCCGGCTCGCCGAGGCGATCATCCAGGCCGCCGATAACGTCCTCACGGACTTCAAAAAGTACCGCGCGCAGTTCCCGGTCGACGTCTTCCAGGCCGGCGCCGGCACCTCCTTCAACATGAACGTGAACGAGGTCCTGGCCAACCTGGCCAACCTCTCCCACGGCGGCAAGCTCGGTGAGTACAAGCCGATTCATCCGAACGATCACGTCAACATGTCGCAGTCGACGAACGACGTCTTCCCGACCGCGCTCCGCGTGGCGACCGTGATGCTCCTCGGCCAATTAATGCCGGAGCTGACCCGGCTCGGCGTCGCCTTCGACGAGAAGGGGACCGAGTTCGCGGACGTGATCAAGTCCGGCCGCACCCACCTGCAGGACGCGGTGCCGGTCACGCTCGGCCAGGAGATGAAGGCCTACGCCGAGGCGGTGAAGAGGGGGACGCGGCACCTCCTGGATGCCTCGCATGACGTGTTCGAGCTGGGCATCGGCGGCACCGCCGCGGGCACGGGGATGAACGCGCCGCCGGGCTACCGGCAGGTGGTGATCCGGCATTTGAACGAGCTGACGAGTTTGAACTTCCGGCCGCAGAGAGACCTGCGGGAGGCGATGCAGTCGCAGTTGCCGGTGGTCGCCGTCTCCGCGGCGCTGCGCAACCTGGCGCTGGAGCTGACGCGCATCACGAACGACCTGCGCCTGCTCGCCTCCGGGCCGCAGACCGGACTGGCGGAGATCATCCTGCCGGCGGTGCAGCCCGGCTCCTCGATCATGCCCGGCAAGGTCAACCCGTCGATGCTGGAGTGCATGAACCAGCTCCTCTTCCACGTCATCGGCGGCGCGACGGCCATCGACTACGCGTCGCAGGCGGGGCAGCTCGAGCTGAACGTGATGATGCCGCTGATGGCGTTCGAGATGACGTTCTCCATCGAGATCCTGAAGAACTACCTGCCGGTCTTCACCGAGAAATGCATCCGCGGGATCAAGGCCGACAAGGAGCGGAGCGAGGCGTACTACATCAGCTCCCCCTCGCTGGCCACGGCGCTGAACCCCATCATCGGCTATGCGGCGGCGGCGGAGATCGCGAAGGAGTCGGCCCGGAGCGGGCGGCCGATCCCCGACCTGATCCGCGAGCGCGATTTGCTCCCGGAGGAAAAGATCCGCGAGATTTTTACGCCGGAGTTCCTGGCCGGGCAGGCCGATCGGAGCGACGAGGGGGCATAATACTGCCCGTCCCGATGCGTCTCTTCCTCGCCGCCACTTTCCCGGATTCCGTCATCCGTCTGCTCAACGACCGCCTCGCCTCGGTGAAGTCGCGGCTGCCGGCCGCCTCCTGGGTCCGTCCCGATACGCAGCACCTCACCTTCGCTTTCCTGGGCGAGCAGAAGGAGGAGCTGATCGACGTCCTCGCGCCGCTGGTGGAGGCGGAGCTGGAGGGCATGCGCCGCTTCGAGGCCCGCCTGCACGGCGCCGGCTTCTTCCCCAACCCGCGGCATGCGCGGGTCGGTTGGGTGGGCGTGCAGCCGGAGGAGCGCTTCAACGACATCGCCGCGGCGGTGCGGGCGGCGGTGCAGGCGGCGGGGGTGGAGCTCGACCGGGCCGACTTCCGGCCGCACCTCACCATGATGCGCATCCGCGATCCATGGCCGCCGGCGTCGATCGACCTGTTCCAGAAGACGCTGCGGGACGTCGAGTCACCGCCGTTCGCGGTCGACTCGGTGACGCTCTTCTCCAGCCGCCTGAACCCGAGCGGCGCCGTGCACACGCCCGTCCGCAAGTTCCCGCTGTCATCCTGAGCCGCGCAGGCGGCGAAGGATCTCCCCGCAAGCACGATGGGGATCCTTCGCCCTCTGCGGGGCTCAGGATGACGCGGTCCTGGACGCCCTGCTGCGCGGCTCCGACTTGCCGCGCAACTGTCCGCACGCGGCGGCGATCTCCCGCCCCTTCGAGCGCCGCACCGTGACGCGCACGCCGTGGCCGACCAGCGTGTCGACGAACTTGTCGATGGCCGCGTCGCTCGGCCGCTTCATCCACGGCGGCAGGTTCGGATCGGCGTTGAAGGGGATGGCGTTGACCTTTGCCCGCAGGCCGCGGATGAGGCGCGCCAGCGCCATCGCATCCGACGGCGCGTCGTTGTAGCCGGCCAGCAGCACGTACTCGATGGTCAGCTCGCGCCCCTTCTCCAGCGGGAAGCGGCGCAGCGACGCGATCAGCTCCTCGAGCGGATATTTCTTCGTGATGGGCATGATCTCTTCGCGGCGCCGCTGATCGGGGGCGTTGATCGAGATGGCCAGGTTCGGATGGCGGTCCAGCTTCGCCAGCTCGTCGAGGCCGGGGATGATGCCCGAGGTCGAGACGGTGATCCGCTTCGGCGCCAGGTTGCGATAGAGCACGTCGAGCGTCGTGACGAGGTGCTCGAAGTTCAGCAGCGGCTCGCCCATCCCCATGAACACGACGTTCATCTGCTCCATCGGCACGGCGTGCTCGTGCTGGATGGTGAAGAACTGGCCGAGCATCTCCGCCGGCGTGAGGTTGCGCCCCGCGCCGAAGAAGCCGGTGACGCAGAACGTGCATCCGACCGCGCAGCCGGCCTGCGACGAGAGGCAGATGCTCGTCCGCTCGCCCATCGGCATGTAGACCGACTCGATGCGCTGGCCGTCCGCGAGCGTGAAGAGGTACTTCTGGCTGTCATCCGCGGCGGGGTCGGTGCGCTCCACGACCTGCGGGAAGTCGAGCGTGTAGCGCTCGGCCAGCCGGGCGCGGAGCTCCTTCGGGATGTTCGTCATGGCCTCGAACGAGTCGACGCCGCGCATGTGCATCCACTCCTCGATCTGCTTCACGCGGAAGGCCGGCGAGACGACCTCGGACAGCGCCTGCTCGAGGCGGCGCGGCGGAAGGTCGTAGAGGTTCTCAGTCGTCTTCACTGGCGGCGAGCGGCTCGACGCGGCGCGCCGTCCGCACCTTTCGGGTCGGGTCGATGCCGAGCGCCCGGAGGAGGGCAAGGTCGTTCACATTGATGCGGAACTGCACTTCCTTGTCGTTCTTCACCACGAGCTCCGCGGCGGGAGGCTCCGGCTGCTCTTCATCCTGGCGATTGAGACCGATGGTGGCGTCGAGGACCACGTAGAGGTTGTAGCCCTCGTCCCGGATTTTCTGGATCTGGCGGTTGACGTCGTCGGAGCCGGAGATCGATTCGTTGATCGCCGTGCCGAGCTCGCGGAGTAGCTGTTTGATTTTGTCGTCCACGGTTGGTGACCACAGTAAACAGGCGCAACCCGGAGGTCAAATGCCGCAAGCTGCAAACGTTCCGCCACAGTTCTTCAGCGCTCACCTCGCAGCTCCGCCCAATATGCGAGATATTTCCAGCGTCCCCACTTTGCGTAACGGCGAAGCATGGTCGTGTCGCTCACGCGGCGCCCCTTGTGGTAGGTCTGACGGACGTGGCGGCGGAACTCCGTATCGACGGCGATGACGTCGTGCCGCCCGTCCATGGCCAGCAAATGTGCGGCACCGTACGGTCCGATGCCCGGCAGCGTGAGGTAGCTCGCGAACAGCTCGTCCGTGGTCTGACCCGGATCGCTGATCGCGTCCAGATCGATGGAGCCCGCCACGATGCCGGCCGCCAGCCGGTGGATGGTCGTCGCGCGATAGCCGACGCGGCAGCGCTCCTTCAGCTCTTGGGGGGTGAAGCGGGCGATGTCCTGCGCGGACGGGAAGCCGCCGTTGCGGCCGCAGACGGCGACCATCAGCTCGGCCATCTTCACCGTCTGGGACCAGGTCACGTTCGTGGTGAGGATGATCTTGATGATGTCCTCGAACAGCGTCGGCGCGCAGAGGAGGCGGCCGAAGCCGACGCGCTCGACCCACGCGTGCGCCGGCGAGGCGCGGGTCATCGAGAGGAACTCGCCGATGTCGACGTCGAGCTGGAACATCCGCGCGAGCTGCTTCCGGTCGGCGTTGCCCTCGACGCGCAGCGCCTTGCCGTCGTGCGCGATG
>DATEOX010000545.1:0-4793 GCA_035273585.1 Thermoanaerobaculia bacterium | reverse complement strand
CATCGGGCCGGACCTGCGCGAGCTGCGGTCGTTCATCACCGGCTATCTGCGGCGCGACTTCCAGGCCTTCCGGGACAGCGTGGAGCGGCTGCGCGAGGCGGCCGTCGACCTCCTCCTGCGCGACCGGACGTTCAAGGCCTCGCTCCCCCTCTTCGGCACCTCGCCCGACCAGGGCATCACCCTGGCCCTGCTGCTCGACTCGCGCTTCCAGGCCTTCCTCTTCGAGCACCCGGCGGTGCAGAACGCCGTGACCCGCGAGGAGCGCGAGCAGTTCCAGCTCATCGCCCGGCGGCTGCGCGAGTACTCGGTGCTCAACCAGTTGCGGCGGGGCATCATCTGGATGACGACCACCGGCGATGGGCACATCGTGCCGGTCGACCGCCGCGCCGGCGGCGCCTTCTCCCGCTCCACCCGCCCCCTCGACTTCGGCCGCCCGGGCGTGGTCGATCCGATGATCCACCGCTTCGGCATCATCTACGACATCTCCTCCTTCTCCGAGACGCTGGGGAACATCCGCCGCGGCGGGCGGAAGGAGGAGATCAGCTCGTACCGGCAGATGCTGCTCTTCCAGCGCAAGCTCGAAGTGATCGCCCAGCGGCACCTCCTCCAGTTCGAGAAGTTCCTCGGCGACGGCGCGTTCTACACGACGCGCCGCGCGCTGCGCGTGGTGCGCGCCGCGGTGGAGATCCAGCGCTTCTACGCCGAGATGCGCCGCAAGGGCTTCGCCTTCAACAAGGGACTGCGCATCGCCCTCAACTACGGCTACTACCGCCTCCTGCCGATGAAGGGGTCGCCCGAGTCGCCGGAGCGGATCACGGAGTTCTACGGCCCGGGCATCGTGGAGCTCTCGCGCCTGACGACGGGCAAGGCGAACAAGGAGATCGACGAGTTCGCGTCGTTCCTCATCGCCCGCGGCTACGAGCCGGCCAAGGTGCAGCAGTTCTTCGCCCCGCTCGAGCGCGGCGTCGACCTCATCGATCACACCCAGCACGCGCGCGAGTTCTACGCCTACCTCAACGCGAACGGGAACCTGGTGAACGAGGGCATCGTGACCTCGTTCTCGCTCCTGCAGGAGCTCTCCGGCGAGCTGACGAACGAAGGCCAGGGCCTGTACCGCTTGCGCGCGCCGTTCGGCAGCTACATCGGCTTCCCTCCCGCGGTCGCCGGGCTCGAATACATCGGCATCCGCCTCCTCGGCACGGTCTCGCTCAAAGGGCTGGACAACATCGAGTTGGGCGAGATCGTCCCGTTCGCGCCGGGCGAAGCGGAGGCGACGCCGATCGATGCCGGCGAGTCGCTCGTCTCGCTGCTGCGCCAGGAGCTGCATCAGGATCGCGAGGCGTTCGAGATCCATCCTTATCCCGCGCACACCACGCAGGAGCGGGCCATCGACAACGAGATCGTGATCTGCGTCCGCCCGGAGTCGGACGATCTCGACGAGGTGCTGATCGGGCTGTGGGACCCACGCTCGGATGACGTCCACAACCCCCTGCGCATGCCCCGCGGCGACTTCATCCGGCTCTTCTCGCTCAAAGGCGCGCTGACCGTCGAGCTGCTCTCCGACCGCCGCGCGTCCGTGCGCGACCTGTATCACCGCCTGACCGACATGCACCCCTCCGAGTCCGTCCCTCTCGCCGACTTTCGCGGCGCATGGGAGACGTACCTCCTCGGCGAGGTGGTGGAAAAGCTATGAGCCGGCACGGCCGGCTGCGTCAGTTGGCCAAGCCTCGGCTACCGTCAGCGGCTGAATGGACTGCTATGAGGCTCGCTGCGTTCCTGCTGCTCGGCCTCTGCGCGGCGTCTTCCTCTCCGGCTGCTCCGCGCCCCAAAGAGGTGACGGCCGTCGTGGAGAAGATCATCCGCAACGGCCAGCAGGACCGGATTCAGGGCGGAGGGATGATCTCCTGGACCGTGGTCGAGTTCGTGATCCTCGACCCGCGCGCGCAGTTCGGCAAGACGGTGCACGTCACCTGCGCCGGCCACCCGTTCCTCGGCGACAAGCCGCTGCTCATCGGCCAGCGCGTCCGCTTCGTCATGCCGAAGGAGCCGGACAGCCATCCGCTCACGGACCTGCAGCGGTTGCGGCGCGTGTCATCCTGAGCCGCGAAGACGGCGAAGGATCCGCACCTTCAGGCGCGGCGCGAGAGATCGGTACGGATCCTTCGGCGTCTTCGCGCCTCAGGATGACACCGGCTAGGCGAACTTCTTGAGCATTGCGATCTGCGCCGCGTGATAGGTGTTGTGGTGCAGCAGCCCGCGGAGCATGTACTCCCTCGTGTAGCGCTTCCCCGCAACCGTTACGCGCCAATCCGCGATCTCGCCCACCGTAGCCATGAGCCGCGCGTACGCCGTCTCCAGCTCCTGCACGAGATCCGCCCACGCGCGGCCGTCGACCGCCGGAAAGTCGAGCTCCGGCGTGATGGCCACCTCTTCGCCGCGCAGCCGCCGCTCGACGATGCTCACCCACGCGCTCATGTGCGCCAGCAGCTCCGCGATCGACCGCCCGTTCGGGACCGGATGCGCATGGGCCAGCGCGTCGTCGATGCCCTCGAGCGTGACGAGGAGGGAGTTGCCGTGCCACGGCTTGCCATCGAGCTGCTCCCGCACTTCGTCGATCATCGCTTCCTCAACAGATAGGACTTGTGCTGCAGCCCGGTCGGCTCGTACAACTGATCGTGCGTGTACTCGAAGCCGAGCTTCGTCAGCAGCGCGCGCGAGCGGTCGTTCTGCGGATGATGCCCGGCGAACAGCGCCCGCGCGCCGAGGGTGTCGAAGGCATAGGCGATGACCGCCTCCGCCGCCTCCCGCGCCAGCCCCTGTCCCCAGTAGCGCGCGCGGAGGTGGAAGCCGAGCGCGTAAAAGTCCTCGTACGGACGCAGCCCGCAAACGCCGACGTGCTCGCCGCTCTCGCGCAGGAACATCGGCCAGTACTGCACCCCCTGCTCTGCCTCGCTCTCCACCGAGCGCCGCAGCCTCCGCCGCACCTCCTCCGGGGGGAACGGCCCGCCGATGTAGCGCGTCACTTCGGCATCGCCCCACAGCGCGAAAGCGATGTCGAAGTCGTCCTCGGTCCAGGGACGAAAGAAGAGGCGGGCGGTGGGTGGGGGCGGCATATGCGCAAAGCATGACACGGCGCGCCGGTTACAATAAGTGCATGCGCGTCGATCATCAGAAACGGGAGATCGTCTGCTCGGTGGGCGACCTCGTTCACGAGTCGACGTATCGCCGCATCGGGGTGGAGCGGGGGGATGGGTTCCGGCGGATGTGGATCGGGCAGGACATCCACACCCGGCGCGCCGAGGAGCGGGCGGCTGAGGATCCGCACTATCGGGCCGAGGTGCACGTGGTGCACCGGACCCAGCTCGGCCGGTGGTCCATCACCGTCACGGGGCGCATCGACGGGCTCTCCGTGGACCGCGAGAACAAGCGCGTTTCCATCGAAGAGGTCAAATCCATCCATTTTGACCTGGAGCTCGAGGCACTCTACAGGTCGGAGAAATTGCAGCGGCATCTCTATCAACTGCTGCTCTACGCCTTCTTCCTCTCCGACCAGCCCGACTTTGAAGGATTCGAGTTTTTGCCACAACTGGTCCTGATCGACCTCGTCTCCGGCGAGGCGAAGGTCATCGACACCGACTTCGACCGGAACAAGGTCCTGGACACGCTGCACGCCAGCCTGGCCAAGCTCGTCGACACGATCGAGACGGCCGAGGCGCTGGCGGTAGCCAAGCGGGCGTTCGCCGACCAGTTGCAGTTCCCGTACGACCGGATGCGGCCGTATCAGGAGGACATCGTCGGCGCCGTGGCCCGCGCGGTGTATCAGCAGGAGGCGCTGCTCCTCTCCGCGCCGACCGGCATCGGCAAGACCATCGCCGTGCTCTATCCGGCGGTCAAGCAGGCGCTGAAGCTGGGGAAGAAGCTTTTCGTCCTCACCTCCAAGACCCTGCAGCAGGAGGCGGCCGTCCATGCGTTGAACCTGCTCAACGATGGCTCCTTCCGCGTGCTGCGCATCCGGGCCAAGCAGAAGATGTGCGCCCACACGGAGATGATCTGCCACGAGGACTTCTGCCCGTTCGCGGCGCGCTACTCCGAGAAGATGGAGAAGTCCGGCCTGCTCTCGCGCATCGCCACGGGGATGAGCTACTTCGATCCGGACATCACCTTCGAGATGGCCCGCTCGACGGAGGTCTGCCCGTTCGAGGTCTCGCTGGAGCTGATCGAGCAGGCGGACGTCGTCGTCTGCGACTACAACTACATCTTCGACCCGTACGTCGGCCTGAAGGCCTACCAGCAGGAGAGCGACTACGGCGATTGCGTCCTGGTGGTCGACGAGGCGCACAACCTGGTGGAGCGCGGCCGCGGCTACTACTCCCCGGAGATCTCCGAGGCGCAGTTCGAGCAGATCCGCAACCACCTTCGGGGGCGGAACTGCTGGATCGACGGCTGGGAAGAGTTGCTGGAGCTGCTCCGCGATCACATCCACGAGCTCGGCCAGGTGCTCGACGAGGAGAGCGGGATGAAGCAGGCGCTCTGCGAGCCAAGCCGGGAGCTCTTCCTCGAGCAGCGGGTGGAGTGGGAGCGGATCGTCCTGGCCTACATCGGCTGGAAGATCGACAACCGCATCGTCGAGGAAGACGACCCGCTGATCGACTTCTACTTCAAGCTGGTCAAGTTCTCCAATCTCCTCGGCGAAGAGTGCGACGAGCTGGCGCACCTCATCGAGAAGACGAATGACGGCTACAAGCTGAAGATCTTCTGCAAGGACCCGTCGCGCTTCCTGGGCAAGATCTTCG
>DATEOX010000544.1:0-8199 GCA_035273585.1 Thermoanaerobaculia bacterium | reverse complement strand
TGGCCGGGGTAGGGCTTGTCGGGGAACCACATGCCGAAGGCGATGGAGTTCGGCAGGCGCTTGGCGTACGTCCCGCCGCCGGAGATGGCCGGCTTCTCGCGCTTGCCCGTGGCCCGCTCGTATGCGGCGAGGAGGCGTCTGGGCAGCTTGCCGTTCGGGTCGAAGCCGAGGGGCTCGTCCTCGTAGTAGCCGCCGAAGGCGAAAGCCGAGCCGGTGCGCGCGTTGTAGTCGGCCACGAATTTCTGGAGGTACTCCTTGATCTGCGGCGCGGTGCGAGGCGGGATGCGGCGGAGGTTGATGCTCAGCGTCCGCTTCTTCGGGTCGTCCTTGTCCATCTTCACCGTGGCCACGTTGACCGCGTAGCGGCCCCAGAGCGGGTCGCTGTCCGTGATGCCGAGGCCGGTGCCGTAGAGATCCTGACCGGCGAGGCGGGCGAAGGAGAGGATGTCGTCGACGCCGCCGGCCGGCAGCTTCCCATCCATCAGCCGGGCCAGCGCCATGAGTGCGTTGCGGCCCCCCTCGATGTTGACGCCGGCGTGCGCCGACTTGCCGTAGACCACCACGCGCAGCTTCAGCTCGTCGGCGGCCGTGACCAGGCGCGTTCCGGTGGGCATGGTGAAGGCCCTGAGCTGATCGATGAGCGGCTGCCACTGCGGCTCTCCTCCTCCCGTCCATTCCAGCACCACCTCGGCCTGGTCGGGGACGATGCTCGCCGCGAGGCCGGCGGTGACGTCGGTCGGGGCGTACGGCAGTTCCCGGCCGGGGCGCGCGTCGAGCCCGGTGGTGATGAACAGCCCGTCCCACGCCTTCTCGCCGACGATGAGCGGGAAGCCGGAGTCGAGGACGAGCGAGTAGTCCGGCGCCTTGTTCGTCTTCAGGTACTCCCCCACCTCCGCCGGATCCGACTCCTCCGTGCTGCCGACCAGGAGGCGGATGCTGTGCGTCCGGTTGACGCCGCTCTCCTTCAGCGACTTCATGGCCAGGAGGGCCTGCACGAGCGGCCCCTTGTCGTCGGCCGAGCCGCGGCCGTAGACGAAGCCGTTGGCGGCAATGCCGTTGAACGGAGGGAAGTGCCAGGCCTCGGCGTCGACCGGCTGGACGTCGCCATGCACGACCAGGCCGAGGACCGGGGCGTTCTTCTTGTCCGCGAGGAGGGTGATCTCCGTGAACTTGCCGGCGTCACGCACGCCAAAGCCGAGCTCCTTCGCGGTCTTCGTCAGCCACGCTTTCTGATCGACGAACGCCTCGTCGTTGTGCTCGTACGTCGGGAAGCGCAGCACCTCGGAGAGCATCGGTACGAGGCGCGGAGCGTCGACCTTGTCGTAGCGCTGCTGCACCTTCGCCACGTTCGTGGCGAGCGCGGCGGCGAAAAAGAGAGAGAAGAAAGGCATCGGGTTCACTCCTGACGTCGTAGAATCTCCCAAATCCTAAATCGCAAAGGGTCCATTCAAGAACCCTAAGGGAGTCCGCATGAAGACTGTCCTGAAGATTCTCGGCGGAGTACTGCTCGTCGTGGTCGGCCTGGTGGCCGGCGGCGTCTCCTGGCTGGCGCTGCGCAAGCCGGCGCAGCGCGCGGCATCGGCGGAGACGATCGAGCCCACCCCCGCCCGCCTCGCCCGCGGCGAATATCTCGTCAACCACGTGAGCGACTGCCTCGGCTGCCATTCCGATCACACCACCGCCTACGGGCTCCCCATCAAGCCGGGGAGCGAAGGGATGGGCGGCTTTGTATTCGACGAGAAGCTCGGCTTCCCGGGCGTCGTCGCGGCGCAGAACATCACTCCCGACCCGGAGACGGGACTGGGCAAATGGACGGACGGCGAGATCCTGCGCGCCATCCGCGAGGGCGTCGACCGCAACGGCGAGGCGCTCTTCCCGATGATGCCCTATCAGCACCTCCGCATCCTCGGCGACGAGGATGCGAAGTCGGTGGTGGCTTACCTCCGCACGCTCAAGCCGATCCGCAACCAGGTGCCGGCCAAGCACATCGACTTCCCGGTGAACCTCTTCGTGAAGATGGCGCCCCAGCCGCTGACGGGGCCGGTCAGCGCCCCTGATCCGAACGACACGCTGAAGCACGGCGAGTACCTGGCGCACATCGGCGGCTGCTACGAGTGCCACACGCCGCATGACGACAAGAACCAGCTCATCGCCGACAAGCCGTTCAGCGGCGGCTGGAAGATGGCAGGACCGTGGGGGACGAACTACACGGCGAACCTCACGCCGCACCCGGATACGTACATGGGGCGGGCGACGAAGGAGGAGTTCATCGGCCGCTTCCGCGCCTTCGCATCGATCGATGCCTCGAACGCGCCTGCCGCGCCGAAGGGCCGCAACACGATCATGCCCTGGCTCGCCTTCGCCGGCATGACCGACCGCGACCTCGGCGCGATCTACGACTACCTCAAGACGCAGAAGCCGATCGCGAACAAGGTGACGACGTTTCCGGATGCGGTGAATTGAGAGAAAACCGTTGTCGGTTGTCGGTCATCGGTTATCGGTAGGGCTCCGACAACTGACAACTGACAACCGACAACGGTTTTCACCTCCGCAGCCCCAGGTCATACTCCGGCTTCGAGACGCCCATGATCCACCGATCGAACCAGCCCACGATGTGCTGCAGGCGCTCCACGCGGTGCCATGGCTTGCCGCTGCGCGAGAGCTCGTGCGACTCGCCGGGGAAGCGGACCATCACCACCGGGCGGCGGAGGTACTTCAGGGCGCGGAAGAGCGCTTCGCCGCCGGCGGCGGGCGGGGTGCGGTAATCGGCCTCGCCCTCGATGAGCATCAGCGGGGTGTGGATCTTCTCCACGTTCGTGATTGCCGAGCGGGCGGTGTAGTCCTGCGGGTCCTCCCACGGCGCCTTGCGGAACCAGCTCGGATGAAACAGCGTGAAGTCGCCCGTGTACCACCACGCCGACCAGTCCGAGATCGAGCGCTGCGAGACGGCCGCGGCGAAACGGTCCGTCTGGGTGATGGCGTGGTTCGTCAGCACGCCGCCGCCGCTGCCGCCGGTGATGCCGAGCTTCCGCGGATCGGCCCAGCCGCGGGCGATCAGCGCGTCGACCCCGGCCATCAGGTCCTTGTAGTCGTCGCCCGGATAGCGGAACTGGATGATGTTCCCGAACTCCTGCCCATACGTCGTCGAGCCGCGCGGGTTCGGGTAGAGCACGATGTAGCCCTTGGCCGCCATCCACTGGAACTCGTGGTCGAACGTGTAGCCGTACGCCGCGTGCGGGCCGCCGTGGATGTTCAGGATGAGCGGGTATTTCTTCGCCGGATCGAAGTCGGGCGGCCGCTGCACCCAGGCCTGGATGCGCCGCCCGTCGAAGCTCGGGTACCAGATCTCTTCCGGCTCGGTGAGGGTCAGCTCGTCCCATAGCTTGCGGTTGACGTCCGTGAGCTGGGTCATCGCCCCGTCGCTGCCGACGAGAAAGAGGTCGCTGATGCGCGTCGGCGAGGAGACGAGGGCTACCGTCCGGCCGCCGCTCATGGCGAAGTTGAGGATCTCCTGCTTGCCGCTCGTCCACGGCTCGATGGGCCCACCGTTCACGTCGACGCGCTGCATGTTGACCTTCCCCTCGGCGGCCGTGGTGAGGTAGATCGTCTTCGAGTCGGGGCTCCAGACCGCGCGCTGCTGACGTGCACCGCGCGGCGAGCGCTGGTCGCCAGTGAGGCCGCCGAGGGCGTCGAAGTCGTACCTGGTGGTGAGGTTGCGCAGCTCGCCGCCAGAGGTGGAGACGACGAACAGGTCGGGCTGGTCGTAGGAGCGGACGGCCTTGTCGTTCGAGGCCACGAACGCGATCCACTTGCCGTCCGGGCTGACGGAGACGCGGCTGATACCGTTCGTCGTGTCGGCCAGCTTCAACGGCTCGCCGCCGGAGACCGGCAGCGCGTAGAGGTCCTCCGGATCGTTCTCGTCGTAGTAGCCCTCGCTGACGCGCGTGGAGGTGAAGAAGAGGCGCGTGCCGTCCGGGCTCCAGGCCGGCTCGCTCTCATCGAAGTCGCCCTTCGTGAGCTGCTTCGGCTTCGCATCCTCGGACACGTCGATGAGCCAGATGTGCGTGTGCTCGACCGGATCGGCGTAGCCCGCGCCGTTCGCGCGGTAGACGGCCTGGTTGATGACCCGGACGTCCGACTTCCGCTCATCCTTCTTCTTCTCGTCGTCTTTCTTGCCGCTGTCCGGCGTGGTCGAGGTGGTGAAGGCGATGGTCTTGCCGTTGGGCGACCAGACGATCGACTCGACGGCGGTATCGAGCGCGGTGATGGCCCGCGGCTCCCCGCCGGCCAGCGACAGCAGGTCGATCTGGGCCGGGGCGGGCTTGCCGTCCTTCCCCTCGACGGCGCGGAGGAAGGCCAGCGAGCGGCCGTCGGGCGACCAGCGGGGGGCCGTGTCGCGGGGGCCGTTCGTGATGCGCCGCGGCGTGGCGCCGGCGCGCGTCTCGACGCTCCAGAGCGAGGTCGTGTAGCGGTCGCCCTTCTCGTCGGCTTCGGTCACGACGTACGCCGCCTGCATGCCATCGGGCGAGAGCTGCGGATCGGCGATCCAGTGGAAGCGGAAGAGGTCCTTCTCCGTGATGGTCCGTTTGGCCGCGAACGCGGAGAGCGCGGCGAGCGCAACGAGGACGATGGCGGCGAGGCGTCGGGTCATCAGCACTCCTTCAGTCAGTGGACGGCGTCGAGGGCGTAGACGAGCAGGCCGGCGGTGGCGATGCCGGCCAGGGTGAAGACTAGCAGCGTGGCGCGCGGCTTCTGGTGTACCTGCGGTAACAGATCGCTCGCGCCGAGGTAGAGGAGGAAGCCGGCGAAGAAGGAGAGCTGGAAGGCGAGCACGCGCGGCTCGATCTCCAGCACGTTGGCCAGCAGAGCGCCGGCCACCGGCGCCAGCGCGTCGACGCCGAGGAGCATGCCGGTGCGCCAGCGGCTGTTGCGCGTGGCGAGCATGAAGGTGACGGTGTTCAGGCCGTCGGCGAAGTCGTGGGCCAGCACCGCGGCCAGAACGATGAATCCCACCTCGTTGCCGGCCTTGAAAGCCACGCCGATGGCCAACCCGTCGAGGAAGCTGTGGAAGGAGAGCCCGACCGCGCCAGCCAGGCCGACGTTGTGATGATGGCCAGGCGCGTCGTGCTGTTTCTCGCCGTGGATGATGGTCAGCTTCTCCAGCAGGAAGATGCCGACGAAGCCGGCGATGACGGTGAGCATCAGGGCCCGGATGTCGATGGCCTCGACCCGCGCGACCTCGATCACTTCCGGCAGCAGATCGAGGAACGCGACGCCGATCACGAGGCCCGAGGAGAAGGCCATGATGAAGAGCAGATAACGCTGATACCGGAAGGCGAACGCCCCGCCGGCGAGCGTCATGAGGAAGGCCGAGAGAGCCCAGACGGCGCTCATTGCGGCGGGTAGTATGCAGTTGCTGGTTGCTGGTTGCTAGTTGCTGGTAGCGCGTCCGGCCCGGTTGTCCTACCAGCAACCAGCAACTAGCAACTGCTACACAGCGTGCGCCACGCACCCTTCCGCGCACTGCCTTGTGGACAAGACCAGCTCATTGATGTCGAACGGCTTCCTGATCAGGCCCCAGATGCGGCTGCGGTCGACGGAGTCGACGACCTTCTGCGCGGCGCCGGTCATCACGATCACGCGGGCCAGGAGCTTGGGGGAGTCGCGGCCGAGGCGGTCGAGGAGCTCGAAGCCGTTCACGTCCGGCATCATCAGGTCGAGGAGGATCACCGAGTAGGAGCGGCGCTTGAGGTACTCGAAGGCCAGCCGCCCGTTCGACGCGCAATCGACGGAGAAGCCTTCCCGTCCCAGCAGCGTATGAAACAGACCTTGCAGGCCCGGGTCGTCATCGATGACGAGCGCGGTGTAACGAAAGCCGGGCGGATCGACGCGGGACACGGGATTTCTCCAGGGACGCGTCCTCCAACATGCCGCCTATTTGCGTGAAATGCAACAAAAAAAGCCGACGCCGCGCCGCTCAGGCGGCGTAAACGCGCACCAGGAAGACCGAGTCGTCCTTCTTCACCGTGGCGATCGATTCCCGCCCTACGGCGGGGGTGCTCAGGCTGACCAGCTCCGAGGCGTTCTGCTGGACGAAACGGGCAATCGCCTCGCCCGCATCGGTCGCCTCTACCGTGATCCGCCGCGGCCCTTCTTCCCGCGCCGGGCGGTGCGTCGACTCGGTGGTGAGCTCCCTCGCTTCGATGGTGTATTGCACTCGAAGCCTCCCCTATCGGCTTTGTAGTACACGTAATAACGAGAGCAATCCGCAGGCCAGCGGCGGGACGTCGCGCGCGGCTCAGCCGCGGCGGTGAGGAAACTCGATGATGCGCGGGGTCTCCGCGCTCTGCTCGGCGGCGATGGTGCGCGCGGCGGCCACGACGAGGTCGCCCAGCACGTCGATGTCGAACGGCTTGCGGATGACGGAGTGGACCATGGAGCCGTCCAGACGGCGGATGGCCGCCGAGTCGCCGGCGGTGATCACGATGATGGCCGGCTTCAGGCCGCCGCGGTTGCGCAGGTACTCGACCACACCGTAGCCGTCCACCACCGGCATCATCAGGTCGATGACCATCACCGCGTAGCGCTCCGCCTCGAGCTTGGCGATGGCCTCCGCGCCGTCGCGCGCGACGTCGACGGACAGCCCTGCCCGCTCCACGATCTTGGCCACGAGCGCACGAATGGCCGGCTCGTCATCAACCACCAGCACCCGGATCTCCGACCCCATTCGCGCGAGAACATGCAAATCACGCGCCTGTAACGGATGAGTGCGCTGCTGCACTACCGGAACGAAAGGACATATCCCATGAAAAAACTCGCTCTCGTACTGCTCGCATCGGCTCCCCTCCTCGCCCAGACGCCGCAGATCCCGACGCTGCAGGTGTGCAACGGCACGACCTCCGTCGGCGGCGGCACCGTGCAGATCCTCGCCCGGCAGGACCTGCAGCACACCGGAAAGGCGAACATCAAGATCCAGATGGGCTGCGACCCGATCAACGGCAACGGCTACCCGTCCGGCGCGTTCAGCATGAACGTCAGCTTCTCCGACTCGTCGGTGGCGACCGTGAGCTCCACGACCGTCGAGCAGTACACGACCACCGGCAAGCACACGCCGACGCTTTATGCGAACGGCCGCTGCAACGCCTCGAATCCCGGCGCCGCGACGATTCCCTGCCACTGGTGGCTCACCATCGCCAACAACCGTGGCGCCAACCAGCCGAACGGGACGCCGGACATCGTAGGCTTCCTAATCGTGGACAAGACCGGCAAGCGTCTGACGTACGGGACCGGGCCGCTCGTCTCGGGCGACATCAACATCACGCCGACAAGCAACTAGCCTCGGCGGCGGAGCAGCAGCGCGACACCGGCGAGGGCGGCGGCGGCGAGCAGCCCCCGCCGCAAACCGGGATGCAGCTCCACGACCGTCGTGTAGGCGCTCCCCCGCCGCGTCTCCTCGGTCCAGTCGCCGTGGATGCGCGTCTCGTCGGGCGAGCGGAAGAGGTTCGACTCGCCCGCGTCGGGGACGTCGCTGAACTGCTGGCGGAGCTCGCGCCGTCCGAGGAGCATGTACCAGTCGACGACCATCGGGCTGATGCGCTGCGCGACCGAGAGGAGTTTGCCGAGGAGGCCGACGTAGATGTCGCGCTGCGGCCGCTCGGCCGCCGCGACGATCGCCTTCGCCACCGCCTCGGGTGGATAGATGACGGCCAGCGGATGGGGCCGCACGCCGAGGTGGGAGTGGCCCCAGGAGTAGAACGGCGTGTCGATGGCAGAGGGGCGGATGACCACCACGTCGACGCCGGCGCCGCTCATCTTCAGCTCCATCCGGAGCGCCTCACTGAAGGCACTGACCCCGACCTTGGCCGCCGAGTAGGTGGAGAGCAGCGGCACGCTGCGGTCGGCCAGCGCGGAGGCGATGTTGATCAATGTGCCGCCGGTGGCGCGCAGATGGGGCACCGCCGCGCGCGAGCCGTACATGGCCCCGAGAAGGTCGACCTCGACCACGCGGCGGATCTCGTCCGGCTCCATCGTCTCGGCGGAGGACCAGACCGCGACCGAGGCGTTGTTGATCCAGACGTCGATGCGCCCGAAGGCGGCGATGGCGTGGAGGGCGAGCGCGTCGACGTCCTCCCAGCGCGAGACATCGGTGACGACCGGCAGCGCCGTCCCCCCCGCCGCGACCACCTCTGCCGCCACCCG
>DATEOX010000543.1:0-7434 GCA_035273585.1 Thermoanaerobaculia bacterium | reverse complement strand
CACAGATCCGCGGCGACCTCGCCGCCGCGCGCGCCGCATTCGAGGAGGGCTACCAGATCGGCGCCGATCTCGACAACCTGCCGGCCATCGGCCACACCCTCGGCATCCTCGGCTTCGTTGCCCTCGCCGAAGGGAAGCACGCCGAGGCCATTGCGGCGTTCCGGAGAGCGCTCGCGGTGCATGCGGAGACGGACGACCGCTGGGGACTGACGCAGGTGGTGGAAGGGATCGGCCTCGCGCTGCTGGACGTTGGCGACGCGGAAGTCGGCACGCGCCTCCTGGCCGCGGCGGCCGCCGCATGGCTGGAGCTCGGCGCGCGCCCCGGACGCCAGGCGGAGTTCGAGCGCGAAAAGGACGAGCGCATCCACCAGGCCCTCGGCAACGACCGCCTGCGCGTCGTCCTCGCCTCCGGCGCCGCGCTGCCGTACGACGAGATGGTGGCCATCGCCAGGGAGCATGTAGGACGGGCTCTCCAGCCCGCCCAGCGCGTTTCGGAGCGCGCGTCCGCCGCCCCCTCCCTCAAGGTGCTCGCCCTCGGCCCGCTGGAGATCTGGCGCGACGGCCGCCTACTCGAAGCCGCGGCGCAGTCCGGCCGCTCGCGCGAGCTGCTGCTGTACCTCCTGTCCCATCCCCGCGGCTGCACGAAGGAGCAGATCGGCGCCGCCTTGTGGCCGGATGTCGACCCGGCCCGCCTGCGCAACAACTTCCACGTCACCCTGCACCGCCTGCGCAAAGCCGTCGGCAGCGACTGGGTGGTGACGCAGGGCGAGACGTACGCCATCGAGCGCAAAGGCCTGGAGTACGACGTCGACGTCTTCGAAAAGGAGGCGCGCTCGAGGGAGCCGGAGAAAGTGGCGCACGCCATCGAGCTCTATCGCGGCGACTTTTTCGCCAACGCCACGTCCGGCGAGTGGCTCGACGACCTCCGCGACCGCCTGCGCGACCTCTACGCGAATGCGCTCTCGATCCTCGCCCGCACCCGCGTCGCCGCCGGCGACCACGCCGCCGCCGCCGATGTCTACCGGCGCATCGTCGAGCTGGACGACCTCGACGAGGAGGCCGCCCGCAGCCTCATGACCGCCTTGGCGCGGTCCGGCGACCCTACCGCTGCCCAACGCACATACAAGCGCTTGGCCGAGGCGCTGCGCCGCGAGCTGGAGACGGAGCCGGAGCCGATGACATCGCGGCTCGCGGCGAAGATCGCGAACGGGGAGGTGACGTGACACAGGCGCTGCGCGCCGGCCTACGAGAACGGATCACACGCTAAGCTGTGCGGCCAAGGCCCACGTGCCGAAGCCGGAGCGGCGCGGCGGTTGCCGCGCATGACGTTCGACGAACCGACTGGCGAATTGCAACCGCCGTGACGCCGTCACGCTGGCGATAGCGCAGCCGCGCTCGGCCGGCGGACCGAAGCCCGGCCGCGCCAGCTTCAGCGTGAAGTTAGCCGCCGCGCCTTCGACGTGCGGGCTGCGGGAACTCGCACCGTTTTGGTGGAAAGTCGCACGAGTGTCCGAAGTGCCTCATTAACGGCGTCGGAGTTTGGAAACACCTCAGCGACGTCAGGCGAGAGCACAACGATATTCGTGCTCTCTGCGTACCGTGCAGCGTACTTTCCACGAACACCGCCCGAAAAGTCGATGTCAGGAACCTCCGTCGCTCGACTCCGTTTAACGTTCTTCTTTGAACTGCTCTTCATATTGGTTTCGTTGACGCCTGTTCGCGTTCCACGCACTGATGATCCGAAAAGTGTCGCCACGTTCTGTATGGCACACGACCAAAAGGTTACCTCTCTCTGAGACGCCCAGTAGATACCATCGCTCTTCGCCAATCGAATGCTCGGGATCAGGCACGGTGATCGAATCCCAATCCGAGAACGCAGTTGATGCCTCTTCGAAGGTGACGCCGTGCTTCTCCTCGTTAGCGTTCGCCTTCCTCGGGTCCCACTCAAACTTCACGCCCGACCAGTTTACGCGATGGCAACGAGACCGAGAAGCGACTCGAGGGGCCGATTCGTCCGACGGTCTCCGCGCGTTCAGTCAAGAGGCGACTGATCCGGCTCCAGGCATCGCGGCGGGCCTGCCCCTGCGTCGATGCGACATCGACCGTGATCACCAGCCTGCACCGCATGTCGGTCGTTCCTTCGCCCGCGGTTCCACAGAAAGCGTGTTCGCGAGCGGCTAACTAACGTTGATTGCTTGAGTCGTAGTTAGCCAGACGCAGAGCACGTAAAAGTCCCCGAGGTAGAATCGCTGGTGACGCCGGAACAGTACCAAGTCACGCAACAAGACGGCACGGTACGACCTTCAGGACAACGAGACACAGGATGGAAGGCGAATGATGAAGGCGATCGTGGTCACTGATCAGGCCGCGGGAACGGCCGGGATGAAGCTGATGGAGCGGCCCGAGCCGCAGGCAGCGATAAACGACGTCATCGTTCAGATCCATGCGTCGGGATTCGTGCCGACTGAGCTGGCGTGGCCCTCCACCTGGACCGATCGCCGCAACCGTGACCGAACACCGTCGATCCCCGGCCACGAACTGGCCGGAGTGGTCACCGCTCTCGGTTACGGTACGACGGGACTGTCGGTAGGACAGCGAGTGTTCGGCCTCGCCGACTGGTATCGCGACGGCACCCTGGCGGAATACATAGCCGTCGAAGCACGCAACCTCGCGCCGCTCCCGGGCGACGTCGACTTCACGGTGAGCGCGAGCCTGCCAATCTCAGGCCTCACCGCTTGGCAGGGACTGTTCCAGCACGGCCACCTTCGAGCGGGGCAGACCGTCCTCGCGCACGGCGCGGCCGGCGCAGTCGGGTCGATGGTGACGCAACTGGCACGATTGGCGGGCGCCTACGTCATCGGCACGGGACGCGCGGCCGACCGTCAAAAGGCGCTCGACTTCGGCGCGCAAGAGTTCGTCGACCTCGACAACGACGCGCTGGAAGACGTGGGCGGCGTCGATCTGGTGTTCGATGTCATCGGCGGCGACATCCAGAAGCGGTCCGCAGGCCTGATTCGGGCCGGAGGAATACTGGTGTCCGTCGTCGGGCCCACCGAGGCTCGGCCCGCCGACGGCATGGCGGTCGACTTCGTCGTCGAGTCCGATCGTGCTCAACTGGGTGAGATCGTCCAGCGGGTGCGTGACGGACGACTGCGTACGAACATCGGCAACATCGCGACCCTCGACGATGCAGTCGCCGCTTTCAATCCGACCAAGCGGATCAGCGGGAAGACGCTCATCCGCTTTCGTTCGTGAGCGACACGCGTCCATTGATGCACCCATCTGGTCGGCGCTGGAGTCCGAAACAACGATAGGCCTCGAATCGTATACCTCAACGGAGGATGCGATGCCCCAGTTGGCGATCATCTTCGGTGCGGCAGTCGTTCTGATAGTCCTCGAGCAAGTCTTTCCGGGCCGCCATCTCCCGAATTCACCTTCCTGGTTTCTGCGTGCTGCCCTGCTCAATGCGGCGCAACTCGGAGTCGTGATTCTCGCCGGCTACACCTGGAACCGCTGGTTCACAGCCTGGTCGCTCATTCACATCGCCGGAAAGATGCCTCCGCCAGTCGAGGGCCTCATTGCGTGGTTCATCGGCACATTCGTCTTCTACTGGTGGCATCGAGCAAAGGCATCAGAGCGATTTCCTTTGGCGAGTCCTTCATCAGGTGCATCACAGTCCGGCACGAATCGAGGCGATCACTTCGTTCTATAAGCATCCGCTCGAAATAGCCGCAAATTCTCTGATCTCGAGTCTGCTGATTTATGCGCTCCTCGGCGGCTCGACCTCCGCCGGCGCCTGGTTCAATGTTTTTGCTGCAATTGGCGAGATGTTTTATCACGCGAACATCGCTACACCGGTCTGGTGGGGTTACTTCATGCAGCGGCCAGAGCACCATTCGATCCATCACCAGCTCGACGTCCACAGTTTCAACTTCGGCGACATCACGTGGTGGGATCGCCTCTTCGGCACGTTCCGCGATACGCGCCAATTCGCACCAGCCTGCGGCTTTGCCCCGGGCCGTGAAGAACGCCTTGCGAGAATGCTGTTGTTCAAGGCGAACACCTGACATCATTGTCGCTGTGGCGGCACTGTTGATCGCACTCGCGGCGCTCGCCGTCATCGCCTGGGACCTTTGGCGCTCACGGCGTGACGCCCGTCGCTGGCTGGTGTTTGCGCGCGCCGTACCGTTCGTCGTCGTGTCAGGACTGAGCCTGCTCGCCGCGTCCCGGGCGCCTCACGGCCGCAAGGCATTCAGCCTGGACGCAAGCGTTTCGGCCGCCGACCTCGCGCAGTCGATGACAAAGGTGCCGCACCTGAAGAGTATCGCGGTGATCTTCCTGCTGGCGGTGATCGCGTTCGGTGTGAGCCGTCTCACGGTTGCCTTCGCCGCGACGATGCTCATCGGAATCGGATGGGAGCTCGCCGAAGGCACAGTGGTCGGTCATCACGCGCGGGTGGCCGACCTCGCACCGAATATCGCGTCTGGCCTGGCGTGCCTCGCCATCGTCGCGCTGATGCGATGGATTGCGAATGCTGTACGGCGGAATGCTGCTTGAGCGTTATTCGAGCCTAAAGCGCGCCTCGTGCTGCGCGGCAATGCAATGGAGATAACGCTCGAGCCGCGGTGATTCACGGCGCCCCGATGCTACACTGCCGGAACGCTCGGCCATGCTTCGGTACCTGTTCGCGGCCATCCTATGTTCCATAACCACTTCGGCCGCCGCGGCTGAAGGGATTTTTGGATTCGCTCCGCCGGACGGCACGCGGTTCGTCCGCACCCTGACCCGCACCGGACGCATCGAGTTCGGCGGAATGGTGCGCACGGAGACCACCGTCCTCAAGGCTGCATTCGTGTTCCGGCAGGTCACGTCGGGCTACCGGCTGGTCATGACGCCGCTCTCCTTTCGGTATGTCGTCAACGACCATGACGTCGAGTCGCCCGTATGGGAGCTGATTCGCAAGCGGAAGTTGCAGATGCACTTCAATTCGGTCGGAAAGCTCACCGAAATGCAGGGGTTCGAGGAGGTTGACGAGGAGCTGGCCAGACGCCGGGTGGACTTCTCCGCCGACAGTCCGGCCATGTATCTCGACCGCTTCCCAATCGGTGAAGAAGAACGAGCGAACTGGAACGAGCGCATTCTCCTCTGGATGAGCCAGCCCTCACGTCCGGGCACCCATCTGGAGTTCGACAGCAGCGAGCGCGGGTTCACCCGAGAACGGGTGCGGTCGCACACCACGATGCAGGTGGTGCGGACGAAGAAGTGCGGCACGCGGCGCTGCGTCGTGACGCATTACACGATGGTCCCGGACCTCACGCCGATGCGGCAGCGGGCGAACGAGCATGCGAACGTCGATCTCATCGACACCACCGCGTCGGAAGAACTGGAGCAGACCATCGAGCCCGACACGATGCTGCCGCACTATGAACGCCTGGCCTGGAAATCGCGGATCGCCACGGCGGCGTCCGAGGAGAACAGCCGGAGCCATGAGGCATCGCTCGTCGTCACGAGCGAATTCGAGTACAGCGGCAACCGTTGAAGCTGGCCCCTCCCCTGCAATTCACGTCACCCATCCCGCCGCTCCCACCCTGCAATGGGGTCAATGCGCGAGCACGGGTCGGGTCAACGCTCGATCCCCCTGGTCAACATTTGAATGGAGGAAGAATGTCCCGACGCCTTTTCCCGGTCGCCCTGTTCCTCGTGTCCCTCGTTTCCCTCAATGCCGCTGCGCAGCAGAAATCCATCCTTTTCGACGCCATGCACGCCCAGACGGCGGGCAACGCCGACTGGACGCTCGATGAAGACGCCTGCGGCACCGCGCAGCGTTTCCCCACGCCCGATCAGGCGGGCATCACCTCGACCACGGCCGAGACCTTCTGGAGCGGCGCGCACTCCGCGATGGGCGTCGACCTGGTCAAGAAAGGCTTCCATGTCGAGAGCCTGCCGGTCGGCGGGCGCATCTCGTACAACGACGCCACCAACCCGCAGGACCTGAAGAACTACAACGTCTTCGTCAGCCCCGAGCCGAACGTCCGCTTCACGGCGGCGGAGATCACGGCCATCCGCAGCTTCGTGCAGAACGGCGGCGGCTTCCTGATGATCGCCGACCATGCCGGCGCCGACCGGAACAACGACGGCTGGGACGCGCCGGAGATCTTCAATGAGCTGATGGGCAGCCCGTCGGTCTTCGGCATCACCTACAACGCCAACTCCGCCGACACCACTTACGGCTGGTTCGACGATCACCCGAACGGCAACTTCACCACCGACACCACCTCGCCCATCATCTACACCGGCGCGTTCGGCAACCCCTCCTCCACGCGCGGCCTGGGCCTCTTCGGCTCCAGCTCCATGACCTTGAGCGGCGCGGCGAAGGGCCACGTCTGGCGCACCGTCGCCACGCACGACACGGCATCCGGCGTCACCTTCGCCACCTCGACGTACGGCACCGGCCGCATCGCCGCGGTGGGCGACTCGTCGATCACCGAGGATGCGACGAACGGCTGCGGCCACACGACGTACCTCGGGTACAACGATCCGGCGTACGACAACGGGATGATGATCGCCAACGCCGTCTACTGGCTGGCCAACGGCACGGGCGGCGGGGGCGGCGCCGACACCACGCTGCCGACCTGCTCCATCACCTCCCCCACGGCCGGCTCGACCGTCAGCGGCACGGTGACGATCACCGCCGCGGCGACGGACAACGTCGGCGTGACGAAGGTCGAGATCTTCGTCGACGGCGCGCTGCGCACCACCGACACGACCGCGCCGTACACCTGGAGCTGGAACACGACCACTTTCGCCAACAGCAGCCACACCATCACGGCCAAAGCCTACGACGCGGCGAACAACATGAAGCAGGCGGCGAACGTCACGGTGACGGTCAACAACACGACCGGCGCGCAGCAGCTCCTCGGCAATCCGGGATTCGAGACCGGTACGGCCTCGCCATGGACGGCGACCGCGGGCATCATCGACAACTCCGCCAGCGAGGCGGCGCACTCGGGGAGCTGGAAGGCGTGGCTCGACGGCTACGGCTCCGCGCACACCGACTCGCTCCTGCAGACGGTGACCATCCCCTCCACGGCGACCACGGCGACGCTCTCGTTCTGGCTGCACATCGACACCGCCGAGTCGGGGACGACGGCCTTCGACACGCTGAAGGTGCAGATCCGCAACACCTCCGGCACCGTGCTGGCGACGCTGGCCACATATTCGAATGCGAACGCCGCCGCCGGCTACACGCAGAAGTCATTCAACGTGCTGACGTACAAGGGCCAGACCGTGCAGGTCTACCTGGTCGGCGTGGAGGACACGACCCTGCAGACGTCCTTCGTGGTGGATGACTTTGCGCTGAACGTGCAGTGACCCCTCATCCGCCGTGAAACCAAGAACCCTCTCCCCGCGCCGCGGGGAGAGGGTGGGGCGAAG
>DATEOX010000542.1:0-3342 GCA_035273585.1 Thermoanaerobaculia bacterium | reverse complement strand
GGTCAGGCCGAGGGACTCGAGCGGGATGGCGGCTCCTTTCGGAACGCGCGCGGTGAGGACGACGATCAGCCAGCAGAGCGGCACGGCGAGAATGAGATACGCCACGCCGAAGATCGTCCACTCGGCGAAGGTGATGGTCTTCGCGGTGGGGAACAGCTCCCGCGCCGCGCCGAGAAAGATGAGGTTCGTCGGCGTGCCGATCGGCGTCCCGATGCCCCCCAGCGATGCCGCATACGCGACACCGAGGAGCGTCGCCTCCGCGGTGCGCTCACCGAGGCCGGCGATGATGGCCACCGCGATCGGCGTCATCATCAATGTCGTGGCCGTGTTCGAGATCCACATCGAGAGGAAGGCCGTGACGAGGATGACGGCGAAGACGATGCGCCGCGGCTCGGTGCCGACGCGGCTCAGCGCGAAGTAGGCGAGCCGCCGATGCAATCCGCATCGCTCGAAGGTGGCGGAGACGAGGAAGCCGCCCATGAAGAGGAACACCGCCGAGTTCGCGTAAGGCGCCGCGGTCTTCTCCATCGTGCTGATGCCGGCCAGCGGGAAGGCGACGAGCGGGACGAGCGCCGCGAGCCCCATCGGCACCGCCTCCGTCAGCCAGAGCAGGGCCATGAAGAGGCCGACTGCCGCCGTGAAGCGCACCGCCGGCGTGAACGCCCCGCCCGCCGGAAAGAGCAGCAGCAGCGCGGCAACCGCGGCACACGTCACGACCTTGCGAAGCGAAATCATCGGAGCGGGTGGGGGAGATGATAGCTTGTCATCCTGAGCCGTGAAGACGCGAAGGATCTCCCGGCGCATGCGAGGAGATCCTTCGCCCTCTGCGGGGCTCAGGATGACACTCGCATGGGCCTCTTCCGCAACCTCGGCCTCAAGCTGATCGCGATCTTCCTGGCGCTGGTGGTCTGGTTCTTCACCTCCGCGCCGCGGCGGGAGGCGGTCTCCGAGCGCGCCTTCGCCGCGCCGCTGTCCTTCATCCGCATGCCCCGCGAGCTGGTCATCACCACCCAGTTGCCGGACAACGTCAACGTCCGGCTCCGCGGCCGCGTCTCCGACCTCCGCTCCGTCTCGTCGCAGAACCTGGAGGTGACGGTCGACCTCAGCGCGTCGCAGCCCGGGGAGACGACCATCACCCTCCTGCCGCAGGCCATCAACGTGCCGCCGGAGATCGAGGTGGTCTCGATCGAGCCGAACAAGATTCGCTTCCGCGTCGAGCAGCTCAGGCAGCGGGCGGTGCCCATCCGCCCCTTCCTGGTGGGCGAGCCGCCGGTGAGCTATATCGCCGGAGAGCCGACGGTCGCGCCCGCCGAGGCGCTGGTGTCGGGGCCGGTGTCGCAGATCCGGAACCTGGCGGAGGTGGCCACGGAACGCATTATCATGACCGGCCGCACCGAGACGTTCACACAGACCGTCGCGGTCGTCTCGGACTCGCCGCTCGTGCGCGTCATCGAGCCTGTCAACGTGCAGGTGACGGTGCCGGTGCTCGCGCAGCTCGGGCCGCAGCCGCCGACCGACACGGGCGAGCAGGGACAGACGAAACCATGAGAGTGCTCTTCGGCACGGACGGCATCCGGGGCAAGGCCCGCCAGTATCCTCTCGATGAGGCCACGATGTTCGCCATGGGCGAGGCGCTCGCCCATCGCCTCCGCGCCCACTCCCCCCGCCCGCGCGTCTACCTCGGCATGGACACTCGGGAGTCGGGCCCGGAGATCGCTCGCGCGCTGGCCGCCGGGCTCGCGCGCGGCGCCGGCGAGGGGGTTTTCATCGGTGTGATCCCGACGCCCGGCGTCGCCTACCTCTGCCGCATCCTCGACGACGCCGCGGCCGGCATCTCCATCTCCGCCTCGCACAATCCCTTCGAGGACAACGGCGTGAAGATCTTCGGCCATGACGGCATGAAGCTGCCGGACAGCGACGAGGAGGAGATCGAGAACGAGCTGCGCGCCATCCGCCGCGAGCAGGTCTCGGTGCCCGACACGCCGCTGCGCGACGATCCGGAGCTCATCGAGCGCTACGAGCAGTTCCTCGTCTCCGGCGTCCGCCCCGATGCGCTCGCCGGCAAGCGGGTGGTTCTCGACGCCGGCCACGGCGCCGCATACCGCATCGCGCCGGACGTCTTCCGCCGCGTCGGCGCCGAGGTCATCGTCATCAACGACCAGCCGAACGGGCGCAACATCAATGAGCAGTCGGGCGCGCTCCATCCGGACGGGCTGGCGAAGGTCGTCATGGAGCAGAAGGCGGACTTCGGCGTGGCGTTCGACGGCGACGCTGACCGCGCGATCTTCGCCGACGATGCGGGACGCATCCGCGACGGTGATGAGATCATCTATCTATGGGCCCATCATTTGAAGCGCGACGGCGGGCTCAACAATGACGCGGTGGTCACGACCGTGATGTCGAACTTCGGCTTCGAAAGGCAGCTCGAGGCGGACGGCATCGAATTGCTCCGGGCGCAAGTGGGGGACAAATATGTCCTGGAGCTGATGCTCAGCCGCGGCGCGATCCTCGGCGGCGAACAGTCGGGGCACATCATCGACCTGACCGTGCACACGACCGGGGACGGCATCCATACGGCGCTCGTCTTCGGCGAGATCCTCGCCGCCTCTCCCAAGCCGTTCTCCCAGCTCCAGACGTTCCAGCCGATGCCGCAACTGCTGTTGAATCAGAAGGTTGGATCCAAGCCGCCTCTGGAGTCGCTGCCGCGGTACCAGGCCGCCCATCAGCAGGCGCATGGCGACCTCGGCGGCAAGGGGCGCATTCTCGTCCGCTACTCCGGTACGGAGAACCTCGTGCGGGTGATGGTGGAGGGGGAGGACGACGCGCAGATCAGGCGGATCGCCGAGGAGCTGCGGGACGTGCTGCGGGACGAGATCGGTTGATCGTTACGCCTTCGCCACTAGCGCCCGAAGGGGGCCGCTGCTATATTGCGCCATTCATTTTTTCAGACCCACCGTAAGAGGAACTTTGAATGGCGAAGGTGCAGGGGAAGAAAGCGGCCACAGCCGGACGTAAGCCTGCCGCGAAAAAGCCGGTTACGCGCGCCGGCGTGAAGCCGGCGGTGAAGAAGCCGGCCAAGCCCGCGGCCCGCAAAGCGGCCGCTGCCGCACGGGTGAAAGCCGCCAAAGTCGTCAAAAAGGTCGAGAAGGTGGTCGCGAAAGCGGCCGACAAGCTCCGTCCGAAGGCGAAACCCGCCGCCGCGCCCGCCGCGAAGGCGAAGCCGGCGGCCTTGAAGGCGGTGGCCAAACCCGCGCCGCCAAAGCCCGCGCCGAAGGCCGCTGCCAAGCCCGCGCCCAAAGCGGCCGCTCCCGCTCCCAAAGCGGGCCCAGCCAAACCCGCTCC
>DATEOX010000541.1:0-2112 GCA_035273585.1 Thermoanaerobaculia bacterium | reverse complement strand
GGCCCGCGCCGAACGCGCGCACTTCCGACGGCTCGACGCATGCCGTGGTCGCTGCGATGCCCCGGCCGCGCGCGGAGAGCGTGCGCCGTCCGGCCAGCCGCATCGTCCGCCGCGGACGCGTCGACACCTCGGCCACGAACGTCCCGGAGCCTGTGCGGCGGACGACATACCCCTCGGTCTCGAGCTGCGCGTACGCCTCCTCGGCCGTCTTGCGCGAGATGCCGGCGTCGACGGCGAGCGTGCGCGTGGACGGCAGGCGCGTGCCGCTGGCCAGCGAGCCGGCCAGCACCTGCTCGCGGATGCGGCGGTAGACGTGGCGGTAGAGGGGGATGCCGTCGGGCTGGCCCAAGTCGTCGAGAAGGGCGCCGGAGCGCTGCGTGCGTGGCATTTGAGGTGGTCTCCCGGTTGCGCCGAAAGTGGCCTTCCGGCAGAGACCACATCCTGCCACACTCCGCGATCATGAACGCCACCGAATTCTTCGCCATGAAGCTGGACCACGAGACCGACTGCGCCGACGTCGCCGACGACCTGACGCGCGGCAGGCCGGATCTCGTCGTCATCGACGCGCGCGTCCCGGAGCTGTACGAGCGCGGCCACGTGCCGGGAGCCATCAACTTCCCGCACCGGACGATGAGCGCGGAGTCGGTGCAGCGGCTGCCGAGGGAGGCACTTTTCGTGACGTATTGCGACGGCATCGGCTGCAACGCGTCGACGAAGGCGGCGCTGAAGCTGGCCGGCTTCGGCTTCCGGGTGAAGGAGATGCTGGGCGGCATCGACTGGTGGATGCGCGACGGCCTGTCGGTGGCGCGCGGCGCGGAAGCGGGCAGCATGCAGCCGGCGGCGGCCATCGCCTGCGGGTGCTGAGCGCATGAGCATCGCGTTGGTGACCTGGGCCGGGCTGCCGCACCTCTCCGATGACGACCGCCTGCTGCAACAGGCGATGACCGGCGCGCGGGCGGTGGTGTGGGACGACCCGACCGTCGACTGGTCGTCCTTCGACGAGGTGATCCTCCGCTCGACGTGGGACTACCACAAGCGCGTCGACGAGTTCCGCGCCTGGGTCGAGCGCGTGCCGCGCCTGTGGAACCCGAGAGAGGTCGTGCTCTGGAACCTGCACAAAAAGTATCTGCTGGACTACGAGCAGATCGTTCCCACCGCGCTCGTGCCGGCGGGTGCATCGGCGCGCGAGGCGGCGGAGGCGCGGGGGTGGACGAAGGTGGTCGTCAAGCCGGCCGTCTCGGCGACCGCCTGGCGCACGGAGCTCGTCGATGCCAGAGACGCCGGCGTGCATGATGTGGATGTCCTCGTGCAGCCGTACATGGAGGAGATCGAGGACGGGGAGTGGTCGCTGGTCTTCTTCGGCGGCGAGTACAGCCACGCCGTGCTCAAGCGCCCGCGAAAAGGCGACTTTCGCGTGCAGAGCGACTTCGGCGGGAGCGCCGCGCTGCGGATCCCGGACGCGCGGATCATCGAGCAGGCGGCGAAGCTGGTGAAGCCGGACTGGCTCTACGCCCGCGTGGACGGCATCGAGCGCGGCGGGCGGTTCCTGCTCATGGAGCTGGAGCTCACCGAGCCGGCGCTGTTCTTCGGCGCCGACCCGGCCGCGCCGGCTCGCTTCCTCGCCGCGCTGGACAGAATACGGCGCGGGAGCGAGGTGTTGCACGGCTGTCCATGACTGAAGTGCTTGCAGAAAAACCGTTTCGCCGCGTCGGCATGATCTCCCTCGGCTGTCCGAAGAACCTCGTCGACGCCGAGATCATGCTCGGCCAGTTGCGCGCCGAATCGGATGTCGCGATCACGAACGACCTCGACGAGGCCGACGTCGTGATCGTCAACACCTGCGGCTTCATCGACGCCGCCAAGCAGGAGTCGATCGATACCATCCTGGAGATCGCCGACCGTAAAGGGAAAGGCGTCGAGCGGCTGATCGTCACCGGCTGCATGGTCCAGAAGTACCGTGGCGAGCTGCAGGAGTCGATCCCGGAGATCGACGCGTTCGTCGGCCTCGACCACCTGGAGAAGATCACCACTGCCGTCACGGGGGCCGTGGACGACGCCGCGCCGACGAAGCGGAAGATGTCGGTGCGGCTCTACGAAGACCTGCCGCGCGTC
>DATEOX010000540.1:0-10922 GCA_035273585.1 Thermoanaerobaculia bacterium | reverse complement strand
TCTTCGACGGCGGCCCGTCGACGCAGCTTTTCGTGGCCCGCGGTGAGCGCTCCGTGAATGTTGAAGGCGATCGGCATGTTCCGGCTTATCTCGTTGTGAAATCAAGATGATGGCACCTCCTTCGCAGTACAAATAACCGCTGTCGAAGGGAGGCCAAATGGATACGATTCGCAATGACGAGCTTCGCATTCCTAGCGGACTCGAAGTGGATACGGCGGTCTTCACCGAAACTGTGGAACTGCCGCCGGCGCTGCCGGCACCGACGCTCAAAGACCGGGTCGATGAGCTGCGGCTGCGCGGCGCCGAGGCGATCGGAACGATGAAGCATCGCGCCGACGAGCTGAAGCGCGACGCATCGATGAAGACGGGCGAGCTGAAGCGGAACGTCATGATGAAGACGAACGAGCTGAAGCAGAACGTCTCCATGAAGACCGACGAGCTGAAGCGCACCTCGATCATGAAGGTCGCCGACGTGCAGCAGGACATGCGCAGCAACCCGAACAAGTGGGCAGGCATCGCCGCGGGCGCCGGCCTGGGCATCGGCCTCATCGGCCGCTACCTGAGCCACCGCTCGAAGCGGCGCCATGTACCGCACCTGGTGATCATCGAAGCAGCGTGCTGAAGGCGCTGAGGGATGGGCTTCGGCCCGTCCCTCACACGCGCCGGCCCACGGTGTCATCCTGAGCCGCGAAGACGGCGAAGGATCTCCCGGTGCTTGCGAGGAGATCCTTCGCCGTCTTCGCGGCTCAGGATGACAGGCCGACTTCACCTTTTTTTCACATCTTCTACGAAACCTTTCGTGCTACTCTACGAAATCATTCGTAGTCACCTAACTTGTGAAGCTGGAGGTCGTCAGAGACGCCATGAAGCGAGCGCTCCTCCTCGGTACACTTCTATCCGCCGCCACTCTTTCTGCGCTCGCGCAGCAGGAAGCTGCTGCCCCCGCCACCAACACCCCGAACGTGCCGCTCAAATGCACCCACGTCACGGCGCCCATCGTCATCGACGGTGACCTCTCCGACGCCGGATGGCAGCAGGCGGAGCGCATCGACAAGTGGTACGAGACGAACCCCGGCGACAACATCGAGCCGAAGGCGAAGAGCGTCGGCTACCTGGCCTACGACGACCGCTTCTTCTACGCCGGCTTCGACTTCCAGGACCCGGCGCCGGGACAGATCAAGGGTGCCTTCAACGACCGGGACAGCATCAACGGCAACACCGATGACTACGCGGGCGTGATCCTCGATACGCGCAACGACGGCAAGACCGGCATCCTCTTCCTGGCCAACGCGCACGGCATCCAATACGACGCGGTGAGCGACGACACGAGTGGCAACGAGGACTCCGCCCCCGACTTCTTCTGGGACTCCGCGGCGAAGATCACCCCCACCGGCTGGCAGCTCGAGATCCGCATCCCCTTCTCCTCCCTCCGCTACAAGAAAGCGGAGGTGCAGCAGTGGGGGATCATGCTCTACCGCAACTGGCCGCGAGACCGGCGCTATCAGATGTTCGCCAACCGGCTGCCGCGCGGCAACAACTGCTTCATCTGCAACCGCAACCCGCTGGTGGGGCTGCAGAACCTGCCCGAGGGCGGCCATCTCGTCACCGCGCCATACGTGAGCGCGCGGCAGCTCGGCGAGGTCACGGACGGCTTGGGGTCGGAGTTCGTGAACCACAACCTGGGCGGCAACGCCGGCCTCGACCTGAAGTGGACGCCGACCGCCGACACGGCGCTGGACGGCACGATCAACCCCGACTTCTCGCAGGTGGAATCGGACGTGGCGGTGATCGAGACCAACGAGCGCTTCGCCATCTTCTTCCCCGAGAAGCGCCCGTTCTTCCTGGAAGGCGTGGAGCTCTTCAGCACGCCGCTGCAGGTGGTCTACACGCGCACCATCACCTCGCCGAGGTGGGGCATGCGCTCGACGGGCAAATTCGCGGAGAACGCCTACACGCTGCTCATCGCCCAGGACCGCGGCGGCGGGTCGGTCATCCTGCCGTCGGCCACCGGCTCGGACTTCGCCGACCAGGAGTTCCAGTCGACGGTGGCCATCGGTCGCGTGCGCCGCGACTTCGGCAAGAACTCGTTCATCAGCTTCCTTGGCACCACGCGCGAGGTGCGCGGCAGCGGCCATAACCGCGTCTTCGGCCCGGACTTCCAGTGGAAGACCGAGCACAACACGCTCACCGGGCAACTGCTGATGGGCGACACGCTGACGCCGAACCGCCCGGATCTCTCGTCGAAATGGACCGGGCAGAAGCTCCGCTCCCATGCCGGCTACCTCTGGTGGTCACGCTCGACGAAGACGTGGGACTTCTACAGCGAGTACAAGGACATCGGGAAGGACTTCCGCGCCGACAACGGCTTCATCCCCCAGGTCGGCTTCCGCGAGAACTACAGCGAGATCGGCTACACCTTCCGGCCGAAGGGCTTCTTCAGCCGCATCCGGCCGTTCACCATGGCCGAATACGACACGAAGCAGGACGGCGGCATGCTCTACCGCCTCCTCTCCTGCGGCTTCAATGCGGACGGCAAGCATCGCCTCTTCATGCGCTTCCGCTACGCGTACGAGAACATCCTGAGCGGCGAGCGGGTCTTCCAGCGCCACCAGTTGCTCTACAGCACCAGCATCGCGGTGAACAACGTGCTGACGCAGCTCACCGCGGACGGCTGGTTCGGCCAGGACGTCGACTTCACGAACAACCGTCTCGGCAACGGCATGAACATCTCCCTCGGCGGCACGCTCCGCCCGACGGACCATCTCGACATCCGCCTCACGGCCGCCCAGCGCTTCCTCAACATCGCGAATGACACGCTGGCGCGGAAGGACCGCCTCTTCACCTCGCAGGTGCAGCGCATCCGCGCCACGTACACGTTCAACAACCGGATGTTCGCCCGGGCCATCGTCCAGAACACCCGCACGAACCGCGACATCAACCTCTACGGGCCCGACTTCGTCCAGCACGGCGGCAACCTCTCCACGCAGCTCCTCTTCGCCTACAAGCTGAACTGGCAGACGGTGATGTACGTCGGCCTGGGCGACCTGCGCGGCGTGACGGCCGAGGAGGGGGAGTTCGCCCGGGACAACCGGCAGGTGTTCGCCAAGGTCAGTTACGCGTTCCAGAGGTAGGCGAAAAACGGCGCGTCGTCCGTCTCTCCGCTAGAGTGGGTCAGCCCGCTTGGGAGAAGGAGAGAGATCCATGCGCATGCCGTTCGTGGCCGCATTGCTGTTCGTGCTCGGCGCGGGCAGCGCCACGGCAAGCGATCCGGTGACCATCGTGACGCCGAATCCGGTCACCGTGACGACCGTCCGTGGCGTGGGTGAAACGCGCGTCTTCTACACGGTCGCCGCGGGGACGACCGTCAAGACTCACCTCACGACGTTCCCGGGCACGGTGGAGATCAAGCCCGCCGATCCGGTCGGGCCCGTGCAGTCGCTGCGGATCGTCGCGGCGATCGGCAAGCCGCTCCTGCCGAGCGAGGCGTTCTCCGGCGTGCTCATTTTCGAGTACGGCAACGGCCAGAGCCAGCAGGTGGCCGTCACGGTCACGGAGGCGCCGGCAGCGACGTTCACCGTCGACCCGACACAGCTCGAGCTCTGCCTGGCCTGCGGAAACCCGTTGAAGTTTCAATTCCATGTGACGAACACAGGCCGCACGGTCATCGAAGACATCGACCTGGGCGGCCTGATGCTGCGCGACGGCACGGGCGGACACCAATGGCTCCTTCCCGACAAGAAGGACGCGAAGACAGGAACGGAGCTCGCGCCCGGCGGCTCGACGTCGGGGCTGCACATCCTTCCGGGCGCGACGAAGACATTGACGGTCGATCTCGCGCCCGGACCGCCCGCAGCGGGGACGTACAGCGGCGTGCTCAAGGTCATCGCCAACAAGACGTCCTCGCAGGCGATCGCCATCACAGCGCGGACTCCCGGGCCAAAAGGCAACACCCCTCTTCCCTTCGTGCTGTTCCTGGTCAGCGTCGTCGTGGGGGCGATCATTGCATTCCTGCTGGAGCGATTCTTCGGGACCGGCGGGTTGGCGGAAAGGGCCGCCGCGATGCTCGCGCTCGAAACATTGCGCGACCACTTCGGCGAGGTGCGAACCTGGATCAGCGCCTACGAGCAGGCGCATGCGGCGGATGTTCCGCCGCTCATACTGCCGAATACGAGGACCCTGGTCGACATCGACATCGACGCGATCGATGATCTCCTCGCCGGCTCCGACCTGACGCCGCAGGAGCTGACGGCGCGGGTGAACGAGCTCCGGACGACGCTCCGGAAGCGCGAGCTGCTGCGGCGTTACGTCGAGGCGGTCACCTCGTCACAACCGAGCCTGGTCGCGGCGCTGGACGGCGTGGGCTCGGCCCAGGCTCTGACTGCATACGATGCCGTGCTGCAGGCCATCATCACGCCGCACCCGGCGATCGTCGCACCGGCCATGGCGCAGACCGCGGCGCCGGCAGCCCCGGCGTCGAAACGCCGCTGGTGGTCGATTCGCCTCTGGTTGATGAAGCTCGTCCGCCAGCTCGCGCTGATCATCGCCGTCTTCCTCACCGCGTACATCGCGCTATACGCGGTCCGGGGGTGTACGTTCGGCTCACCGACGGACTACGCGACCGTCATGCTCTGGGCACTGGGAGTGACCGGGGCCGGCCGCGCGCTGCTGGCGGACGTGCGGCGGCCTTAACCGTCGCCGACGATCCGCGTCACCGCCCGGATGTCCCCATCCAGCGGCCGGTCGCGCAGCACCGGCTGGGCGGCGGCGCGCACCCGCTGGTACGCGGCGCGCGTGCCGCGGCCGAGCCAGGAGGCGACGTCCGCGGAAGCGAGGAACGCGGTGAAGGCGGCGGCCTGCTGCTCCGCATCCTCCAGGGTGGTAGGGCGGGCGGGGACGCCGCTGATCGTCGCCACGCGCCACTCGACGGCTTGCGCGGCGACCATCAGCTCGATGGCCAGCACGGCCTGCGTGTTCGCGATCACCGTCCGCAGCTTGCGCGCGGCGTGGGTGGACATCGACACGTGGTCCTCGGCGTTGGCGCCGGTGGGAATCGAGTCGACCGACGCGGGGTGGGACAGGACCTTGTTCTCCGAGACGATGGAGGCGGCGGTGTACTGGGCGATCATCAGGCCGGAGTTCACGCCGGGGCGGGTGGTCAGGTTGGAGGGGAGCTCGCGGTTGTGATGCTTGTCGAGCATGAGCTGCGTGCGGCGCTCGGAGATGTTCGCCAGCTCGCTGACGGCGATGGTCAAAAAGTCGGCGGCGAGGGCCAGCGGCTGGCCGTGGAAGTTGCCGGCGGAGTAGGCCAGGCGCTCGTCGCCGCGGTACCACTCCGGCCAGTTCGCCCGGAAGCTCAAATCGAACGGCTCGTCGCCCTCGGGAAAGAAGAGCGGGTTGTCCGTCGCGGCGTTGAGCTCGCGATCCGCGACGTTTCGCGCGTAGCGGATGGCATCCAGCGACGCGCCGTGCACCTGCGGCGCGCAGCGCAGAGAATACGGGTCCTGCACGGCGCCCCAGCGCTCTACGAGACGGCTGCCGTCGAGCTGCTCGCGTATGCGCCGCGCGCTGTCGATCTGCCCCACCTGCCCCCGCGCCTCGTGCACCTTTTCGTCGAGCGCGCGCGTGCAGCCGCAGAGCGCCTCCAGCGCGAGCGCCGCGCAGGTGTCGGCCACGGCCGCGAGGCGCTCCGCATCGAAGACGGCCAGGGCGAGCATCGACGCAGAGAAGTTCGCGCCGTTGACCAGCGCCAGCCCTTCTTTGAACGTCGGCGCCAGCTCCTCCGCGGTGAACCCGAGCAGCGTGGGGAGTTGCGATCCGTCGCGCAGCGTGCGGTCGTCGAGCGTGTAGAAGCGACCCTCGCCGAGGAGGACGGCGAAGAGATGCGAGAGCGGGCAGAGGTCGCCGCTCGCGCCGACCGAGCCGCGCAGCGGGACGAGCGGGATCACGCCGCGGTTGATCATCGCCTCGACGATCTCCACCAGCTTCATCCGCACGCCGGAGTTCCCCTTGAGGAACGCGTTGAGGCGCGTGACGAGCGCGCCGCGCACGACCTCCGGCGCGTAGTAGTTGGCCATGTCATCCGGATCGGTGTTCTGCCCGACGCCGACCGAGTGAGACAGCAGCAGGTTGCGTTGCAGTTGCTCCAGATCGGCGGGGGCGATCGGCTTGTCCTTGAACTCGCCGAAGCCGGTCGTCACGCCGTACTCCGTCGCGCCGCTGCCGTTGCGGTAGCGCGCCACGATGTCGGCGATGAGCGCCTCGCTCTGCTCCACCCGCTCGTCGGTGAGAGGGTCGCGCGCCACGCGCACGTCCGGCTCGCGGGCGACGCGCACCAGTTGCTCGATGCCGAGCGAGTCGCCATCAAGAAGGATCGTCTCGCTCATTCGACCTCGGCGAGCAGCCGCTTGACCGCTTCGACCAGCTCCGCGCGCGGCGCGACCGTCTGCCCCGGCCGCGCGGCGAGCCATTCCTTCCGGTCGCCGACCGCCTTCGCCTTTTCCCGGCCGACGGTCATGTCCTTGATCGTGATGATGCCCTGCTGCTTCTCGTTCGAGCCGTAGAGGATCACGAGCGGGACGTCGTACTGGTCGGCGTACTTGAGCTGTTTGCCCATCCCCTTGGCCGTGCCGAGGTAGAGCTCCGTCGGGATGCCGGCGCGGCGCAGCTCCCAGGTGATGGCCAGATAGTCCTCGGTCAGTGCCGCATCCATGTTGACGACGAGCACGCGCGCGGTGGCCTTCCGCTTGTCCAGCTTGTCGAGGTAGGCCAGCGCGGCGAGGAGGCGGTCGACGCCGAGGGAGGCGCCGGTGGCGGGGATGCGCTCGCCGAGGAAGCGCATGACCAGGTCGTCGTAGCGGCCGCCGCCGAAGACGGATCCGAACTGCGGCGCGTCGAGGAGGATGGCTTCGAAGACGGGGCCGGTGTAGTAGGCCAGGCCGCGGGCGATGGAGAGGTCGAGCGAGACGCGGTCGTCGTCGTAGCCGAGGGTGTAGAGGTGATTCGAGATCCGCTCCACGACGACGACCTGCTCCTCGGCGCCTTCGACGCCGGCGAAGAGCTCGCGCAGGCGGCCGAGGATGTTGACGCGCGTATCGTCTTTGACGGCGAGGAAACGCTCGATGCGGTCCACCTGCTCGCGGGTGAGGCCGACGCCGCGGATCGTGTCGCCCGACTCGTCCTTGTAGCCGGCCATCAGCTCCAGCCGGACCTTCTCCATGCCGACCTTGTCCAGCTTGTCCAGGACGCGGAAGACGTCGACGCCCTGCTCCTCGGCGATGTCGGCGAAGCGGAGGAGGAGGTTGAGCACGGCCCGGCTGGAGAAGCGGACGAGATAGCGCCCGACGTGGAGGGCGGAGAGCGAGTCGCACATCCCGGCGATGATCTCCGTGTCGGCGATCTCGCTCTCGGTGCCGACCGAGTCGAGGTCGAACTGGGTGAACTCGCGGAAGCGGCCCTTGTCCGGCTTGTCGAAGCGCCAGACGGGGGAGACCTGGTAGCGGCGGAAGGGGCGGGGGAGGTCGTTGTACTGCGCGACGACGCGCGCCAGGGGGACGGTGAGGTCGAAGCGTAGGCCGAGTGCCTCGTTCTCCGGCGTCTGCACGCGATAGATCGACTGCTGCGCCTCCTGCCCGGCGCTGCCGGAAAGGACGTCGAGGTACTCGATGGCCGGCGTGGTGATGGGAACGAAGCCGTAGAGCTCGTAGACGCCGCGGATGGTATCGATCATCCGCTGTCGGGCCAGCATCTGATCCGGGAGCAGGTCGCGGAGACCGCGGCTCAGCCGCGGGTCAACTGTGGGGGGCAAGGCCGACTCCTTCGGCCGCGGCTGACGAATTGAGAATTGAGAATTGAGAATTGAGAATGCGTGCGCGGGCCGTTCTCAATTCTCAATTCTCAATTCTCAATTCCGCCCGGCAGGGCGGATGGTACCGAGGGGCGGGCTCGAACCGCCGACCCCCAGATCCACAATCTGGTGCTCTAACCAACTGAGCTACCCCGGCACAGGCCGCGAATGATACCCAAGAATTTGGGCAGGCGCGAGAGGGAACACGGGCAAGTGGCGGGGCATTTCGTTTCGCTGTGAGCTGCGAGCTGTGAGCTGTGAGCTTCGTAGGCCTACACGAACACCGCGATGCTCGGCAGGAACGTCCGGGCGGCATCGAGCGTGAGATTGGGAAAGGTGCGCGTCCGGTCGCCGCCGTCCTTGGCCACCACCGTGTACGTATGCGAGCGGTTGGCGAAAAACTGGGCAGGGGGCTCGCTACCATCCGCGCCGGCAACCTCGATCCTGCCTTCGTATACCCTGCCGCGGCGGGCGTGCCACTCGGCGCGGGTCTGGTCGTTGACGACGACCAGGTCGTGGAATCGGGTTGCCGGCGCCGACGCGGGGCCTGACATGTGGGCGGAACCTTAACGTTACTTATGGAAACGCGCTGTCCAAAAGAGGACAACGCGCTACTCGGGCCTGGCGAGGTACTCCAGCATCCGCTCCCGATGAATGCGGATCGAGCGCGGATCGGGAGTGTCGATGATCCCTTCGCTGCGGAAGCGCTGCATGAACGCGGTCACGCGCGGTCGCGTCGTGCCGACCATCTGCGACAGCTCCTCGTGCGAGATGCGCTCGTCGATGCGGATGTACGGACCGTCCGGCGTGCCGAGCTTCTGCGCCAATTCGAAGAGCGTGTTTGCCAGGCGCCGCTCGCTGTCCGAGGTGACGAGGTCGAGAATCGTCGTCTGCCGCTCGGCGATGCGCGAGGCGAGATGCTGGAGCAGCACGTCGGTGAGCTGCGCCCTCTTCACCTCGGAGATGAAGTCGCGGCGCGGCAGCTTGCGCACGGTGGTCGGTCCGAGCGCCGAGGCGCTCTCCAGCCGCTTCTCCGCGCCGGCGAAGCACGACTCGCCGAACACGTCGCCTGTGGTGTAGATGGCCAGCAGGCAATCGCGTCCGCTCTCCGACGACATGAACAGCTTCACGCGTCCGCTCTCGACGAAATACATCGCGTCGTCGTCATCGCCGGTCGCATAGATCGTCTGCTGCGCGTCCAGCCGCAGCAGAGGTAGCGACTCGCCGCGAAAGACCTCGCGAAGAGCTGAAGGAGAATCGTTTCGGAAGGACATGTGGCTGTAGCGCAGGGATCGTAGGCGGCACCCGATCCTGCGTCTGTTCACTATTGGACAGCGGCTGCGCACGCACTCCGCGATGCGCTACTTCGTGGAGAAGGAAGCGCAATTTGGTGCGCAGAAACGCTGCGCAGTGGGAGGCGCGGAGCATGCGCCCGCGCGGCGCGCGATGTGCTCGATTGTGATCCGTGCCGCGCGCACGACGCCGCGACGAATGCGCGGCGCGCGTATTGTGCGCAGCGCCGCGGCGACACATCCGCGGATGCGCATCTTCGGCCTGTAGAGCCGCTGTGGAGCGTGCAGCTACGTCGTCAGGGAGCGGCTGCGATCGTCATCAACACGTCGGCGAACCAGCCGCGCGAGTCCGTCCACCGCCGTTCCATCGTGAACCCCGCCTCCTCGGCCAGCGTGGCGAGCGACTCCTCGTCGTACTTCCAGGAGTTCTCGGTGTGGATGGTCTCGGCGTCCTCGAACGTCACCTCGTAGTCCTGGACGCGCACCGTCTGCCGGCCGCGGCTGACGAGGTGCATCTCGATGCGGCCGAGGGCCTCGAAGTAGAAGGCGCGGTGGGCGAAGCGGTGCAGGGCGAAGTCGCCGCCCAGCTCGCGGTTGATGCGCGCCAGCAGGTTGAGGTTGAACGCGGCCGTGACGCCGAGCGCGTCGTCATAGGCCGGCTCGAGGATCTCCTTTGCCTTGCGCAGGTCGACGCCGAGGAAGAGCGCGTCGCCCTTGCGCATCGCGCCGCGCAGGTTGCGCAGCATGGCCACCGCCTCGGATGGATCGAGGTTGCCGATGCTCGAGCCGAGGAAGAGGACGACGGTCCGCTCGCGGGAAGAGGGGAGGGCGGCCAGAGCGCGGGAGGGCTCGCGGAAGTCGCCGCGCAAGGCCGAGACGCGCAGCCGGTCGTATTCGGTGAGCAGCGCCTGACCGCTCTTCTCCAGCATGCCGGCGTCGACGTCCACCGGCGCGTAGTCGAGCGTCCGCTGCCTGTCGAGGATCGCATCGAAGAGGAGGCGCGTCTTGCGCGCGCTTCCGCTGCCCAGCTCCACCAGGCGCACCGGCGAGCCGAACGCGGCGGCGATGTCCGGCGCGTGAAGGGTGAGGATCTCCGTCTCCGCGCGTGTGACGTAGTACTCCGGCAGCTCGCAGATGGCGTCGAAAAGTGCCGACCCGAGGGCGTCGTAGAAGAAGCGCGGCTCGAGCTGTTTGCGCGGCGCGGTGAGGCCGGCCCGGACGCTCGCCGCGAAGTCGTCCGGCGCGACGGGGAGGTGCTCCAGGCTGAACCGTTCGGCGGACGCGGCTGGCATCGGCCGAATTGTATGCGCCGTGACGGGAATTTTGCCGTCCCGGTAAGCCTAACCTTCGGAAAGCTCAATCGTCCCACTCATGAACATGAAACTCAGAACTGTCCTCTCCACGACGGCGCTGCTGGCGACGGCCTGCTTCGCCGGCTACGGCTCCGCCCCCGACGGCGCGCTGCGCGTGCGCCGTGGCACCTTCATCGCCGACGTCGTCCTCACCGGCGAGCTCGAGTCGGCCCGCGGCGCGATGATCGCCGTCCCGGCTCTTCCTCAATGGCAGACGACCATCAAGTGGCTGGCCACGGACGGCGTCGAGGCGAAGGAAGGGGACAAGGTCGTCGAGCTGGACAACACCGCGTTCTCCAGCGACCTCGATGCCAAGCGCCAGACCGAGACCCAGGCCGTGCAGGAGCGGCAGCAGAAGGAAGCGGAGTGGGCGGCGGACCTCAAAGAGAAGTCGCTCGACGTGGACAAGAAGAAGTCGGAGCTGGAGAAGGCGAA
>DATEOX010000539.1:0-3421 GCA_035273585.1 Thermoanaerobaculia bacterium | reverse complement strand
TCCTGAGAGCTGCGAGCTGACCGCTGCGAGCTCAGATCGCGTTCACGATCTCCTCATCCAGCCCTTTCCACTTCCGCAGGTACGCCCGCCGGTCGTCGTTGTACTTGGCGACCAACTGGTTGTACTCGTCCATGCGGTTCTGGCGCTCGTAGAGCTTCTTCGGCTGGAGGTAGTCGGGGTCGTCGATGCCCGGGACTTCCGTGGCCACGAGGTAGCCAAAGTCCGGGTCTTTCTCCCACTTGATCGTCCCCTCGGCGATGGCCTTCACCACCGCGGACGAGTGCTGGATCTTCACCTTCTTGGAGCCTTCCTGCTTCCCGTCGCCGCCGATGGCGCCGGTGTTCATCAGGTAGACCTCCATCGGGCTGTCCTTCATCAGCTCCAGCATCCGGTTGCCCTGGTAGGCGTGCAGCAGCGGGAAGAACGGATTCGTGCCCGGGACGCGCAGCGACTTGCCGGCTTCGGCGGCGCCGCCGGCCGAGGTGCCTTTCGTCTCGCCGAGCATGAAGTAGGCGGCGGCGAGCGGCCCCTCGAGCTTGGCCACGGCGGGGATGATGTTCTCGTTGCGATTCAGGATGAGGAGGAAGTCGGCCTTCTTGAGCTGCCGCGCATCGTAGGCGCCGGCGATGTCTTCCATCCGGATGACCGCCCGCCCGTTCGGCGTGTAGGAGGTGTCGAAGTAGTCGATCTTCCCCTGGTCGTTCTGCGAGACGTTCTCCAGGTAGGCGTGCTCGGAGGCGCAGGCGTCGTAGATGGTCGGCTCGTCGTTCGGGTTGAGCCCAAACGTCTTGGCAAAGCAACCATTCTCCGTCGCGTAGATCTTGCCGCCCGGCATCAGGGCGCAGAAGTCGTCCTGCACGGGCGAGGAATTGTTCTGCTTGGTGAAGGTCGTGGTGGTCTTGCCCGTGCCCGAAAGGCCTACGATCAGGCCGACCCGATCGCTGCTGCCGACCGGGATGACCTTGCAGCCGGCGTGGAGGGCCAGGCCGCCCCGCTCGTAGACGAGCTTGTTCCACATCCGCAGCCCGCCCTTCTTCGACTCGCCGAAGTAGTCGGAGTTGAAGACGCGGGTGATGTAGCCCTCCAGGTCGACCGCGATGAGTCGCTCGTCCGGATACCCCTCGGCCTTCAGATTCGGCGTGTAAATCACTGTCAGGACAGGCTCGAACGTCTCCAGCTCCTCGGCCGTGGCGGGGTAGTAGAGGTGCTGCTGCATGCCGGCGATGTTCGCGTTCGCCTTCTCGATGATGAGGCGCGTCGGGACGCGGAACTGCGGGTCGTTGCCGATGTAGCCGTCGACCACGAGCATGTCCCGGGTCTTGATGTAGTCGTTCTGGATCCTGGCCATCCGCTCGTACTCGGAGCGGCTGACGGTCTGATCGGAGTGCTGCTCGGGGGTGTCGGTGGCGATGAAGGTGGAGCCCTTGGAGCGGGAGACGACTCTCGTCGCCACGTTGAGGTTTCCGAATTCGGTGACTCGCGCGTTCGGCATCTCCGCGGCGTAGCGCCGCAGCTCCTCGGCCGATGGGTTCCAGACCACCGATTTCGGCTGGACGGGGAGCTGCTTGGCAGGCGTCAGAATGTCAGTCATGACGGTCCTTTCGGGCGATGGGCTCAAAATCTGGCAGCGAGGAACGCCGCTCGGGAGGCGGTCATTCTACACGAGCCGTCAACGTCGAATGGCCCGGATCCGTCCGGGCACCGGCTCCATCGACGCCCGCCGGACGAAGATCCGTCCATCGTTCTCATATGCCAAGGCAATCTGCTTCCCCTGCGACGCGAACGAGTAGCCGCGCGCCGAGGTGACGTGACCGACCGGGCCGTCGAAAAGCGGCGTGACGTTCGTGCCGTCGCCGTTCGTCCGGATGGCGAACAGGCCGTTCGTCTGGTTGCGGACATAGGCGATGTCGTACTGCGAGCCGTCCCACACGACGTCCGGCCCGAAATCGGCGCCGGTGGTGAAGCTCACCACCGCCCCTGCCGCTCCCCCGCCCGCCGGCACGTGCCGGCCGGAGACGCCGCCGTCCGGCATCCGCGACCAGACCACCAGGTAGTCGGTGCCGTTCCAGACCACGTCCGGCATCCCGGCGTTCGTGGCCAATTCGATCTCCGTCTCCGGCTTCGGCTGCCCATCGAGACCGACGGTGATGGCGTGGACGGTGCGGTCACCGCTGGGGCAGATCACGCCGCACGGCGTCTCCCAAGGCAGGTCGCCGGTCTCTTCCCACACCACCAGGAACTCGTTGCCGTTGGAGGCGATGGCGATCTCGTCGAGGCCGCGCGTCGTGCCGCCGCCCGGAATGAGCGCCGTGTCGCCGACCAGCACGTTGCCGTCCTTGTCCAGGAGGATGGCCAGGAGCTTGGTCCAGACGCCCCACACCATCAGGTAGCGGTCGCCCCCGGCGCCGACGGCGAGCCGCTGCGTGTGCCGCGAGTCGACCATCGAGAGCAGCAGCGGATTCGTGCGCGGCTGGCCGTTGCTGCCGAGGACGAATCCGTAGATCCAGTCGTTCTCGACCCAGACCGGGTAAGACTCGTCGCCGACCGAGGCCATGGCGGCGTCGCGGTACGGGATCGGATCGGGAGTGATGATGTTGGAGATCTCGCTGCCGGAGGCGCGCCCGGCGTGGGTGGCCTCGTCGCGCCAGATGGCCGCCGTGCCGTTGGTGGTCAGGGCCAGGGCGGGCATCGTGTGGGTGCCGCTGGTGGCGGACGGAGTGAGCGGAATGGCCGGGCCGAGGGTGGCGGCGAGGGCCGGATGAGCAGCGATCAGGATGAGGATGAAGAACTTGCGCATGAGATGGCCCGCACGCAGGATTCAGGCCACCGATGGGCGCGTTATGATCGGCCCATGCAGCTCGCCGACGTCGTCATCAACTCCATCCGCGCCCGCATCACCCGCGTCTTCCCGGCCCAGATCCGCGCCGCGCTGGAGCGGCTCACGGACGAGCAGATCTGGTGGCGGCCGAACGAGTCGTCGAACTCGGTCGGCAACCTGGTCATCCATCTGTCCGGCTCGCTGAACCACTACCTGAACCGCAACATCGGCGGCATCCCGTACGACCGCGACCGCGCCGCCGAGTTCGCCGAGCGGCGGACCATCCCCCGCGCCGAGCTGCTGGCCATCTTCGACGACATGGTGGCCAAGGCGGAGAAGACGCTGGACGGCGTCGATGCCGCGCGCCTCGAGGAGCCCTCGGCCGAGCCGACCCTGCAGCAGTTCGTCATCGAAGACCTGCTGAACATCACCGCCCATGTCGCCACGCACGCCGGCCAGATCCTCTGGGTGGCCAAGATGCTCGTCGAAGGCGGCGCCGGCAAGGAGGTCTGGATCAAGACCCACCGCGACCTCGGCGGCTGGACGGGCAAGCCCTAAGAGCCTTCTCCCCGCGCGGCGGGGAGAAGGTGCCCGAAGGGCGGA
>DATEOX010000538.1:0-12353 GCA_035273585.1 Thermoanaerobaculia bacterium | reverse complement strand
GATGGTCGTAGGGGCGGCGGGCCGGGCCTCGACCTTCGCCGCGGGCGGCGCGGCGTAAAGCCGGTCGCTGGAGCTCGACGCCTGGAGTCCGGCCGTCGGCGACGCCGCCGCGGCATCCTTCTTCTGATCGGCGACGACCTTCTCGGAGATCGCCACCCGTAACATCGGCGCTTTGCTCGGCATCGCCGTCTTGCCGCCGACGGAGAAGAGCTGCATGGAGATGTACGCCGCGGAGACGACGAGCAGGACGGCCGCCGCGACGCGCATGTTGAACGTCACCGAGCGCGAGAACTGGTCGCGCTCGGACTGGTGGTTCATGGTGAAGTGGCGCGGGATGTCCCGCTTGATGCGATCCGCCAGGTCGGCCGGCGGCTTCGCCCCCGGCGTCGACGACAACCTCCTCTGCAGATCGGCTTTCTTGTTCGAGTTCATGATGGAACGACTTCCTCTTCGAGCAACGACTCCAGAATCGAGAAGGCGCGATGCAGACGTTTGCGGATCGCGACCGTCGTGATGCCCTCCATCCCGGCGATCTCCTTCACTGCCAGCCCTCCCCAGAAATGCGCCGTTACCGTGAAGCGCAGGTCCTCGGGGAGCCGAAGGACCGCCGCGCGCAACCTCTCGCCTTCCTCCCGGTTTTCCAGGACGTCAGCGGCGGAGGGGCTGGCGTCCGGCATCTCCGGCGCGTCCGGCTCGTCCAGCGAGGTGATCCGCCGCGGCCGCCGGATGTGGTTCAGGAACGTCGTGTAGGCGATACGGTAAAGCCAGGTGAAGAGTTGCGAGCGGCCGTCGAATCCGTGCAGCGCCGCCCATGCCTTCTGATATGTCTCCTGCGTCAGGTCCGCGGCCAGGTCGCCGTCGCCGCACAACCGGAAGAGCGACGCGTAGACCGCCGAGTATGTCCTTTCGACCACTTCCTCCGCCGCGGCCCGGTCGCCGCCGCGCACGGCGGACAGCAGACGCTGCTCCTCACTCCAGGGAGCGGGGACTTCCGCCGCCTCTTCCTGCGAGTGCGTCACCGGGAACGGCGCCACCTTGGCCACGTCTCTTGGACACTCCTTCCTGTCATTAGGAAACTGACCGTTCGCAGAATGTTTCGCGTCGCGCGAGGATTTCGGATCGGCAACGATGGTACTCCGGAGCCTGTCATGAAGCGCCTTCTCATCCTCCTGATGCTTTCCGCCGCGTTCCTCTCCTGCCACCGCGCCTCGTCTTCGCCTCCTCCCGAGTTCACCCAGTGGCGCGAGAAGCGGCTGGCCAACCTGACGAAGGAGGACGGCTGGCTCACCCTCGTCGGACTCGACTGGCTGAAGGAAGGGCCGAACGAAATCTCGATCCCCTCGAAGCCGCCGGCGGTGATCCACGCCACGCTGGTCAGCGGAAAGGTGACGCTCGAGCCGTCGCCATCTCTGATGATCGACGGCAAGCCGCTCGCCGGCCCCACCGTGCTGCGCAACGACGCCGACCCGCAGGGACCGACCATCGTCCAGCTCGGCACCATCCGCTTCTACGCCATCAAGCGCAACGACCGCTATGGCTTCCGCGTCCGCGACTTGGCCAGCGACGCCCGGACGAAGTTCGCCGGCCTCGACTACTTCCCGTACGACCCGAACTACCGCCTGGAGGCGAAGTGGGTCCCGTACGACCCGCCCCACGCCATCCCCATCACGAACGTCCTGGGCATGACCAGCAGCGAGACCGCGCCGGGGCGCCTCGTCTTCACCATCGACGGCAAGGAGTACTCCGTCGAGCCGATCCTGGAGCAAGGGGAGAGCGACCTCTTCATCATCTTCCGCGACCAGACCGCCGGGAAGGAGACGTACGGCGCCGCGCGCTACCTCTACGCCTCACCGCCGGGGCCGGACGGCAAGGTGGTGGTCGACTTCAACAAGGCCTACAACCCGCCCTGCGCCTTCACGCCGTTCGCTACCTGCCCGCTGCCGCCGGCGCAGAACAAGCTGCCCATCCGCATCGAGGCGGGCGAGAAAAAGTACGCGGGGGGACACGCCTAGCCGGCGCGGCCGGCTGCGCTGGTTGGCCAAGCCTCGGCCCACCTTCGCGCCCGAAAGTCACTTAGGCGCTGTGCTCGTCCGCTAAAACCTGCGCGACGGCTGCGGTCAGGTTCTTGGCCGTCGGGATGTGCAGGAACTCGTTCGGGCCGTGGGCATTGCTGTGCGGCCCGAGGACGCCGGTGATGAGGAACTGGGCGTCGGGGTAGCGCGTGCCGAGCATCCCCATGAAGGGGATCGAGCCCCCTTCGCCGAACGCCATCGCCCCCTTGCCAAAGTACGTCTGCGAGGCGCGGTCGACCGACTCCTCCAGCCACTTCGCGATGGGCGGCGCTTCCCATCCGCCCCCGCCCTTTTCCGGCTCGAACGTCACGCGCGCGCCGTACGGCGGGTCGCTCTCCAGCAGCTCCTTGAGCCGCTTGTCGAGGTTCGTCGCATCGAGGGTGGGCGGCACGCGCAGCGAGAGCTTGATCGACGTCTTCGGCCGCAGGACGTTGCCTCCCTGCACGAGGTCGGGCAGCCCCGCCTGGCCGGTATAGGCCAGCGCCGGACGCCAGTTGCGGTTGAGGAGCAGCTCCAGCGGGTCTTTCGACACCGGCTGCATGCCCTCGGCGAACGGGAACTTGCTGTAGATCTCGTCGTCCAGCACGCGGGCCGTGGAGCGCGCCTCCTCCAGCCGCTTGGGCGGGATCTCCACGTGCAGCCACTCGGGGAGGATCGCGCCGGTCTTCGCATCCTCCAGCCGGTCGAGGAGCTGGCGGATGATGCGGAAGCTCGACGGCACGATGCCGCTCGCGTCGCCGGAGTGCACGCCCTCGGTGAGCACCTCGACCGTCAGGTTGCCAACGATCGAGCCGCGCAGCGAGGTCGTCATCCACATCTGATCGTAGTTGCCGCAGCCGCTGTCGAGACAGATCACGAGGCGCGGCGTGCCGATGCGGTCCGCGAGGAGGTCGATGTACGCCGGCAGATCGATCGAGCCGCTCTCCTCGCAGCATTCGATGATGACCACGATGCGCGAGTGCGGCACGTTGTGACTCTTCAGCGTCTTGATGGCCGCGATGGTGGCGAAGATCGCGTAGCCGTCGTCCGCGCCGCCGCGGCCGAAGAGCTTCTCCCCCCGCCGCACCGGCGTCCACGGCCCGAGGCCTTCTTCCCAGCCGACCATGGCCGGCTGTTTGTCGAGATGGCCGTACATCAGCACCGTCGACGACGGGTCGCCTTCGATCTCCATGTAGATCAGCGGCGTGCGCCCCTCCAGCTCCTTCACCTCGATGGTCAGCCCCTCGATGCCCTGCCGCTCCACCCAGTCGCAGGCGAGGGCTACGGCCTTGTGCATATGGCCGTTTTTCTGCCACTCCGGATCGAAGAGAGGGGACTGGTTCGGGATGCGGATGTACTGCTCGATCGTGGGGAGGATGGATGCCTCCCACTGCTCGTCGACGACGGCGCGGAACTGGTCGTTTTTCACGGCGGCGGAGAATAGCATCTCGGCGAGCGTTCGTGCGAAGATATCGGACACTCAGGAGACCGGGATGTCGTAGCTGTCGGAATGCCGTCAGGATAACGATTTCTATCCGGAAATCTCGCCGGGCGCGACTTTTCGTGATAGAGTGCCGATGGGTCTAAAACAACCATAAATCCTGAACGGCCGTAGTCGGACTGAGCGAGGGAACCGCCGCCGTGCTCGAACATAACGCGCTCGAAGTTTCGCCGTCTCCTGCTGAACCGAAGGATGGCACCGGGAGGGCGCCGGCGGATGCCGCCCCTGCTGCCGCCAAGCCGGCGGCAGCCGCGAAACCGGCCGCGACGCGCGCGGGCGCTCCGGCCCAGCAGCCCACGCCTGCCGACGACATCGAGCAGCTCTACATCCAGCATCGCACGCTCCTTCTCTACGTCGCCTGCCGCAAGTTCCGCATCCCCGACTGCGACGCCGAGAGCCTGATCCAGGAGGTCTTCCTCTCCTTCCTCCAGACCGGCACCAAGATCGAGAACATCCGCGCCTGGCTCGTCGCCGCGATCTGCAACGCCAGCCGCCACTACTGGCGCGCTCAGGGCCGCACCGAGTCCCTCCCCGACGACTTCACGGAACAGTCCGACCCGAGCTCCCACGGCCTGGCCGAGCAGTTCGCCATGCAGATGACGATGCAGAAGGTCCTCGGGTACCTCCAGCCCCGCTGCCGCGAGACGCTCCGCCTGCACTACTTCGAGGGCCGCTCCGCGGTCGACGTGGCCAAGGAGCTGGAGACGACGAACCGCTACGCGGAGAAGCTGATCCACAACTGCCTGCGCAGGGCGCGCGAGATCTACAACAGCATCACGGCGGTGCGCTCATGATCATGGAGCGCCACTACGACGACGCGGCGCTCATTTATCTGATGGAGTCCGGCCGCCCCGACGACCCCCACGTCGTCTCCTGCCGCCAGTGCGCCGACTCCCTCGCCTCCTACCGCGCCATCCGCGAGGTCCTGGGCGAAGAAGCGGTGTGGGACCTCCGCGAGCTGAACGACGACCCGGTCCCGCAGACGATCGCCACGCTCCGCGCCTTCGCCACCGACATGGCCCGCGAAGACGCCGAGGCCGACGCGATCCTGGCCCGCCTCCTGGCCGGCAGCCGCGAGTCCTGGCTCCCCCGCCTCGCCCAGCACCCCCAGTGGCGCACCGCCGGCGTGGTCCGCCGCCTCATCGCCGCCACCGACCGCGCCCTCGACACCATGCCCCCCGACGCGGTGGAGATCACCGCCCTCGCCACCGAGATCGCCGACCACCTCGAGCCGGCAATGTACCCCTCGGAGACGGTGCTCAAGTTGCGAGGAGCGGCATGGCGGGAGCGGGGGTATGCGCTCTACTACGTGGGCCGGCTGCAGCAGGCGAGTGATGCCATCTCGCGGTCCGAGCGCGAGTTCCACCAGACGACGGTCGACGCATATGACCTCGCCCGTACCCAGCTCGTGCGCGCCCGGATCTGCCGTATGGTGGACGCCACGTCCGACGCACTGATGCTCTCGCGGTCTTCGAAAGTAACTTTTGGTGCTTTCGGCGACGCGAAGAAGCAGAACGTCGCTCGCGAAACGGAAGCGATGGTGCTGTACAAAGGTGGCGATGTCCGCGGTGCGGCGCGCATCTGGCACGAAGTCGAGCGGAGCCTTCCGCCCGACGAGCTGCATACGCGCGGCATGCTCCTTCAGAACCTCGGTCATGCGTATCGGGAGCTCGGCGACTTCGCCGCCGCACAGCATCATTTCGAGCTCGCGGCCGAGGTGTTCGATGTCCTCGGTGTCGTTCCGAACACGCTGCGTGCGCAGTGGCACGTGGCAAAGATGCTGAGAACCCGCGGCGAGCACGTGAAGGCGGCGCAGTCGCTCTCCAGCCTGCGTGACAGATTCGCCGCTCTCGAGATGAGTGCGGAGGTCGCCTCCGTTTCACTCGATCTGGCAGAAACTTACCTGCTACTGCAGCGGAACGAAGAGGTCCGCTCGCTCTGCCAGGACGTGTCTCGTTGGCTCGAGACGGAGAAGCTCTCCGACAGCCGCGACGGACTCACCGCCGTCGCATATCTTCAGGAAGCGTCGGCGGCGGATGCCGAGGCGGCGGCCGTTCACCAGATGCGACGCCTCGTGCGCGCCGTGCCGAAGGAACGATTCCTCTTTCTCCCGCCTCCCGATTAGGCGACTCAGCCGTTCGGATCCGTCTTCCAGCGAATTTTGGGTAGGGATTCGTCTACCCAAATCACTCCTAGTTGCGAGGGGCGCCCTCCGAAGACAACCAGCGGTCGGACAGACCGTGCATGAGGAGGGTGTATATGCGTAAGTTTCGTGCTGCTGCTCTGGCACTCAGTTTTTCGGTGATCATCGCCGCCGGCGCCGCTCAGGCTCAGCCGAGAACGCGCGAAGCCGAACCCGTCAGTAAGAAGATTGTCCGGATGATCGACTACGTCCGGCGGCTGATCATGCCGTCGCCGCACGACGAGATCACCGGCACCAAGCCCTGAGCGGCCCAAACCCTAGCCGCCCTCCCGTACAATACGCGGCCACTTCGTCCCCCGGAGGAGCGCCCGCGTATGTCCGACATTCTGGCGGTTCGTGATGTGGTCAAGACGTTCGGCGCGGTCAGGGCCGTGGATGGGGTCTCGTTCACGGTCCGCCGCGGCACCATCACCGGCCTCCTCGGCCGCAACGGCGCCGGCAAGACCACCACCATCCGCATGATCACCGGCATCTTCATGCCGGACCGCGGCTCCATCGAGTGGGCGGGGGGCGCCGATCACGACGCCCAGGACCACATCGGCTATCTCCCCGAGGAGCGCGGGCTGTACAAGCAGATGCGCATCGTCGAGCTGCTGCTCTTCCTGGCCGAGATCAAAGGCCGCAAGGGTCCCGAGGTGCGCAGGCAGATCGACCGCTGGCTGGAGCGCTTCGAGCTGATGGACAAGCGCAACGGCAAGGTCGAGGAGCTCTCGAAGGGCAACCAGCAGAAGGTCCAGCTCATCGGCACCCTGCTCCACGACCCGGAGCTGATCATCCTCGACGAGCCGCAGTCCGGCCTCGACCCGGTGAACATGGTCCTGGTGCGCAACCTCCTCGGCGAGCTGAAGGAGGAAGGGCGGACCATCCTCCTCTCCACGCACATGATGGCCGAGGCCGAGCGGATGGCGGATGACATCGTGCTGATCCATAAGGGGAAGGTGGTGCTCGACGGCGACCTGGAGAAGGTCAAGGCGTCGTTCGGCAAGAACACCCTGCACATCGACTACGACGGCGACGGCGCCTTCCTCGGCGAGCTTCCGGACGTGAAGCGGGCGAGCATCGGCAACAACGGTGCCGAGCTCGCGCTGCAGGACGGCGCCGATCCGCAGCGCATCCTCGAGGCCTGCATGCCGCGGCTGCGGATCCGAAAGTTCGAGATCGCCGCCCCCTCGCTGGAGGAGATCTTCATCGAGAAAGTGGGCGACGACACGCTGGCCGAAGAGGTGGCGCGATGAACAAGATGCTGGCCGTGATCCGGCGCGAGTACCTGCAGGCCGTGCGCAAGAAGATGTTCATCGTCATGACCTTCCTCTTCCCCGTGCTGATGGCGGGGGCGTTCACCGTGCCGGCCATCATGATGTCCAAGGGGCTGACCGGCCGGCGCATCGCCGTCATCGACGGCACCGGCCGGCTTCGCGAGGCCTTCACCCACGCGAACGACCTCCCCGCGGTGCCGAAGTCGGCGGAAGACGCGATGAGCCGCAGCCGGGACATGCCGACGATGATCGACACCGATTACGTCGATGCCCACGCCGGCGCCGACGTCGATGCCACGGCCAAGCCGTACCTCGACCGGATGGCCACGCGCGACAAGACGAACAAGCTCGACGGCGTGCTGGTCGTACCGAAGGACGCCATGACCGCCGAGGCGGGCCGGATGAAGTACTACAGCCGCTCGGCCACCGACTTCATCGCCCAGGAGCGGCTCTCCTCCATCGCCAACCGGGCCATCCAGCGCGACCGGCTCGTCGGGAGGGGCCTCTCCGCGGCGGACGTGGAGAAGCTCACCACGCGTGTCCCGATCGACTCCGTGCAGCTCTCCCGGACGGGGGAGCAGAAGACGGGCGGCGCGGCGAATTTCATGATCGGCTTCATCCTCGCCGCGCTCGTCCTCATCCCGTCGTTCGTGTATGGGCTGGAGATCATGCGCGGCATCATCCAGGAGAAGACCGACCGGGTGGTCGAGGTGCTGATCTCCTCCATGACGCCGGCCCAGCTCCTGGTGGGCAAGATCCTCGGCGTGGCTCTGGTCGGCCTGACCCAGGTCGGCGTCTGGCTGCTGATGCTCGGCGCGGTGGCCGCCTTCTTCGGCGCGATGGTCAAGGCGGCGCTGGACATCAACATCGCCAGCCTCCTGCACGCCGCGACGTTCGTCTACTTCGTCGTCTTCTTCATCCTGGCCTACCTGACCTACGTCTGCGTCTACGCCGTGGCCGGCGCCGTCTGCAACTCGGAGAAGGAGGCGCAGCAGCTCATCGCCCCGATCTCCATGCTCATGATGCTCCCCTGGTTCCTGATGGTGGCCATCATCACGAATCCGGACTCCTCGATCGCCGTCGGCTTCTCCCTCAGCCCCGTGTTCGGGCCGCTGACGATGTTCGTCCGGACGCTCGTCTCCGAGCCGCCCGCATGGCACGTCGCGCTGTCGATCGCGGTGTCGATCGCCACCATCTGCGCCTTCTTCTGGGTGACGGCGAAGATCTTCCGCGTCGGCATCCTCTCCTACGGCAAGCGGCCCACTCTGCCCGAGCTGTGGCGCTGGCTCAAAGTCGCATAGCCGGCCGGCGTGTCATCCTGAGCCCCGCAGAGGGCGAAGGATCCGTACCGATCTTGCGCGGCTGAAGGTACGGATCCTTCGCCGTCTTCGCGCCTCAGGATGACACGGTGCTCCGTGGGCACGGCTCAGGATAAGATTGCCGCTCAGCCTGGACGCTAAGAAGCAGGGGGTTCGATGGAGATCAAGACTCTCAACGACATCTATGCCGTGACGTCGGAGATCGACCGGCCGGCGGCGATGAAATACAAGAAAGGCGACCGCTGGGTCGACGTCTCGGTCCCCGAGCTCCGCGACACCGTGCGCTGGTTCTCCAACGGTCTGCGCTGCCTGGGGATGAAGATCGGCGACCGCGTGGCCATCCTCAGCGAGAACCGGCCGGAGTGGAGCATCTCGGACTTTGCCATCCTCTGCGCCGGCGGCGTCTCCGTGCCGGTCTACCCGACCCTCCTCGGCTGGCAGATCGAGTACATCCTCAACGACGCCGGCGCGGTCGCGGTCATCGCCTCCACGCCCGAGCAGTTGCAGAAGGTCATGGAGATCAAGGACCACTGCCCGTCGATCCATCACGTCATCGTCTGCGATCCGCCGCCCGTGCTGCCGCCGGGCGTGCTCACCTTCCAGCAGGTCGTCGACAGCGGCAAAGATGAGGAGTCGAGGAACGGCCGGACGCGCTTCGATGAGCTGCGCAACTCGCGCACGCCGAACGACCTGGCCACCCTCGTCTACACCTCCGGCACCACCGGCAACCCCAAAGGGGCGATGCTCACCCATGGCAACATCACGAGCAACGTCCTGGCCACGACCTCCGTGCTCCCGATCGAGCGCGGCTCGGTGGCCATGTCCATCCTCCCGCTCTCCCACATCCTGGAGCGCACCGCCGACTACTCCTATCTCTACCTCGGCTGCACCATCGCCTACGCCGAGAGCGTGCAGAAAGTCGGCGACAACCTGCAGGAGGTGAAGCCCGACCTCTTCGCCGCCGTGCCGCGCCTCTTCGAGAAGATGCGCTCCCGCATTCTGGACAACGTGGCCGCCTCGCCGGCCTCGAAGCAGAAGATCTTCAAATGGGCACTCGGCGTGGCCGAGCAGCGCCTGCCGTACGTCATCGACAACAAGCCGCTGCCGCTCGGCCTGAAGCTCAAGTCGGCTGTCGCGGACAAGCTCGTCTTCAAGAAGATCCTGGCCCGCCTCGGCGGCAACGTGCGATTCGTCCTCTCCGGCGGCGCGCCGCTCTCGGCCGAGCTCGCGGCGTTCTTCATCGGCGCGGGGCTGGAGATCCTGGAAGGCTACGGCCTGACCGAGACCTCGCCGGTCATCGCCGTCAACCGGCCGCTGAAGCGGCGCATCGGCACCGTCGGCCCGCTCATCCCCGGCGTGGAAGTGAAGATCGCGCCCGACGGCGAGATCCTCAGCCGCGGGCCGCACATCATGAAGGGGTATTGGAACAACGAGGATGCCACGCGTCAGGCCATCGATGACGACCGCTGGTTCCACACCGGCGACATCGGCGAGATCGATCAGGACGGCTTCCTCAAGATCACCGACCGCAAGAAGGACATCATCATCAACGCCTACGGCAAGAACATCGCGCCCCAGCCGCTGGAGGCGCTGCTCAAGAGCTCTCCGTACATCGGTACCCCGGTACTGATCGGCGACCGGCGGAAGTTCCTCGTCGCTCTCCTCGTGCCGAACTTCGAGAAGCTCGAGCGCGACGCGGCGGCGATGGGCGTCAACTTCTCCAACTACGACGAGCTGATCGCCGACGACAAGGTCAAGTCCTTGATTCAGAAGGAGATCGACCGCTTCAACCAGAACCTCGACCGGCAGGAGAAGATCCGCCGCTTCGCCCTCCTGCCCCGCGACTTCACCATCGACGCGGACGAGATCACCCCCTCGCTGAAGGTCAAGCGCAAGGTCATCGACAAGAACTACAAGAGCATCATCGACCAGCTCTACATCGATGAAGGGCTCGACGACGAGCGGGAGGCGAAGCGCGCATGAGCGCCTTCCGCATCGAGCGCGAGGGGGACCTCGCCATCCTCTGGTTCGACCTGCCGGGCGAAAAGGTGAACAAGTTCTCCTCCACGGTGATGCAGGAGTTCAGCGGCATCGTCGACCAGCTCGAGGCGGCGACGGACATCAAGCAGGTGATCGTCGCCTCCGGCAAGCCGTCCATCTTCATCGCCGGCGCGGACGTCTCGGAGTTCAACAAGGCCACGAACGTCGAGGAGGCGAAGGAGTACACCCGCTTCGGCCAGCAGACGTTCCACCGCTTCTCGAAGCTTCCCCAGGTGAAGGTCGCGGCCATCAACGGCGCCTGCCTCGGCGGCGGCTGCGAGCTGGCCATCAGTTGCGACTGGCGCGTGATGTCCGACTCGCCGAAGGCCCGCATCGGCCTCCCGGAGGTCAACCTCGGCATCTTCCCCGCGTGGGGCGGCACGACGAAGATGCCGCGCCTCATCGGCCTCCCCGCCGCGCTCGACATCATTCTCAACGGCAAGCAGCTCGACGGCCGCCGAGCGAAGAAGACCGGCCTGGTCGACGAAGTCGTCGCGCCGCCGATCGTGCTCGACGTCGCCCGGCGCTTCGCCGCGAAGGGCAAACGCAAAGGCGGCGCGCGGACGAAGTTCTACATCGAGGGCAACCCGCTCGCGCGCGGGGTGATCTTCGGCAAGGCGCGCAAGGCGGTGCTGGCCAAGACGCACGGCCACTACCCGGCGCCGCTCGCGGCCATCGACGTGATGGAGTACGGCCTCTCGGCCGGCGTGGAGAAAGGTCTGCAGCGCGAGGTGGAGGCAGTCGCGCCGCTCATCCTCGGCGACGTGGCCCAGAACCTCGTCCGCCTCTTCTTCCTGATGGAAGACTCGAAGAAGGACCCGTTCCCGGCCAAGCCGATGGAGGTCAAACACGCCGGCGTCCTCGGCGCGGGCGTGATGGGCGGCGGCATCGCCTACGCGGTCGCGGACAAAACCGACGCGAATGTGCGGATGCGCGACATCAACTGGAACGCGCTCAAGGGCGGCCTCAAGGCCGCATCGAAGCTCTGGAAGCGGCAGGTCGACCGGCGGCGCATCTCGAGCGGCGACATGCTGCGCAAGCTGGCCCGCATCACCACGACCACCGACTGGAGCGGTTTCTCCCGCGTCGACGTCACGGTCGAGGCGGTCGTGGAGAGCATCAAGATCAAGCGCGAGGTGCTGGCCGAGTTCGAGGCCATCGCCCGCCCGGACGCCATCTTCGCCACCAACACCTCGACCATCCCCATCACCGACATCGCCGCGCAGGCGGAGCGGCCGGAGAACGTGGTCGGCATGCACTTCTTCAACCCCGTCGACCGGATGCCGCTGGTGGAGGTCATCCGCGGGAAGAAGACCTCGGACGTGGCGGCGGTCACCGTCGCGGCGTTCGCGCGGAAGATGGGGAAGACCGTCGTCTACACGAACGATGGCCCCGGCTTCGTGGTCAATCGCATCCTCGGGCCGTACATGAACGAGGCCGGCTTCCTGCTCGAGGAAGGGAACTCCATCGAGTCGCTGGACAAGGCCATGGTCGACTTCGGAATGCCCATGGGGCCGATGGCCCTCCTCGATGAGGTGGGCATCGACGTCGCGGCCAAGGTGGCGGTGATCCTCACCGACGCGTTCGGCGCGCGGATGCAGAAGTCGACGGTGGTGGAGAAGCTGTACGAGGATGGCCGGCACGGCAAGAAGAACGGCAAAGGCCTTTACACCTACAAGGACGGCAAGCGCCAGGACCCCGACCCGACGGTTTACAAGGTGCTGGGCATCAAGTCGCCGCACCCGGCGGATGCGAAGCACGTGGTGGAGCGGATGGTACTGGCCATGATCAACGAGGCGGCGCTCATCCTCGACGAGCGGATCGTCGCCACCGCGGGCGAGCTCGATCTGGCCATGATCATGGGCACCGGCTTCCCGCCCTTCCGAGGGGGACTGCTGCGCTACGCCGACTCCCTCGGCGTGCCGTACATCGTGGCCCGTCTGGACGAGTTCTCCACCCGCCACGGCAGCCGCTACACCGCCA
>DATEOX010000537.1:0-5626 GCA_035273585.1 Thermoanaerobaculia bacterium | reverse complement strand
GGCGGGGAGGGCGGTGGAGCAGATCAGGCATCCTGAAGTCCGGTAAAATGTCCGCAAAGGCGGACTCATGAAGCGACTTCTCGTCCTGGCAGTCGTCGTTTTCAGTGTTGATTGACCCTTCCGCTCCGCATCTACCAGCCGCCGGCCGGGCGTCCGCCGGGGCAATTCCTTTACGTCACGCACGCAGCCGCCGATCGGGTGCGGTTCAGCATCCGTGTCCGCGATGTGGCGCATGAAGACACCAACTGGGGAACCGAGATCCCCGTGGTCCGGGACGACCAGTACTTCGGCCAGACGTTCAGCCTCCTCGGGATTCCGACCGATGCGCGCTTCCGCCAGTCGCTGCGGATCTACGAAAGTGCGTTGGAGGGGAAGGGGCGCGTGGAAGTGAAGGTGTTCCCGATGTCCGACGGCCCGCCTCTCGGTACCGCCGTGCTCGACCTCCCCTCCCAGGAGCCGTTCATCTACAACCCCGGTAATGCCGAGATCCTCTCGCTCTCCGATGCGTTCCCGGCCATCCGCGGCGCAGGAAACGTGCGTGTCGAGATCACGCCGCTGACGGATGGCGGGGCCGTTTGGGCGTTCGTCAGCATCACGAACAACGAGACGCAGCAGGTCTCGCTGGTGACGCCGCAGTAAGTCCCGCCATGCTAGATTCGCCATCGTGGACGTGCGCGGCGTCATCTGCTCGCTCTTCGGCGCGCCGCGGGCGCTGATCGGGGTCATTCACGCGGGGGCGTTGCCGGGGACGCCGGCGAGCCGCCTGCCGGTGAGGGCCATCGCCGATCTCGCGGCCGCCGAGGCGGAGGTCTACGCGAAGGCCGGATTCCATGGACTGATCGTGGAGAACACGCACGACCGCCCGTACGTGAAGGGCGCCGCCGTCGGGTCGGAGATCGTGGCGGCGATGAGCATCGTCGGCGACGCCATCCGCAGGGCAGCTTCGTTGCCGCTCGGCATCCAGGTGTTGGCGGGCGCGAACCGCGCGGCGGTCGCGGTGGCGCATGCCTGCGGCGCGGCGTTCGTGCGCGTGGAAGGCTTCGTCTTCGCCCATGTCGCGGACGAGGGGATCATCGAGTCGAGCGCCGGAGACCTGCTCCGCTATCGGCGGATGATCGGCGCGGAGAGCGTCCTCGTCTTCGCCGACATCAAGAAGAAGCATTCGGCACATGCGATCACCGCGGACGTCGACATCGCCGAGACGGCGAAGGCGGCGGAGTTCTTCTCCGTCGACGGCGTCGTGGTGAGCGGCCTCTCCACCGGCGGCCCCACCGATCCCGACGAAGTGGATGCCGTCAGCCGCGCCGTCACCGTCCCGACGCTCATCGGCTCCGGCATCACCCCGGAGAACATCGCACGCTACCCCGGGGCGGACGCGTTCATCGTCGGCTCATCCGTCAAGCGCGGCGGCGTCTGGTCGGGGGAGTTGGATGCGGGGCGGGTGGGGGCGGTCGTGGAGGCGCTTCACGCCGCCACGTAGTGGTCCTGGCCGGGGGATAGAATACCGCTCATGGAGCCTGGCGACATCCGTCAATGGGCGGCCCATCATCGCGCCGCGGCGGAGCGGGAGAACGAAGAACTGCGGCGGCGTCCGCTGACGCCGGCGGAGGCTTACACCTCCGCATTGGCGTTGCTGGTATTCGACGAAGCCCTCAACGGCGATCCCTTCACGCGCCCCGATCCGGTCGGAGAGCGGGAGGACGAACAGGTCCGCCACGCATGGGCGACGCTTCGCGCCCGCTGGTCTCAAAACCGGAGGACCTGATCATCTACGAGGCCGCGGCCTGGCGCGACCGAGACCGATCAGACATCGAGCGCTTGCTGGTCCTGCACTTTGCGGACATCAATCTGTCTCGCGTCCGCCCTCTCGTTGCCGAGATCGCGATCGCCCTGGATGACCCGCAACGTCTGGAGGCCTTCGACGCCATCGTCGAGCGGGCCCGCCCTCACGCCGCCACGTAATCGTCCTGGTCGATCACCAGGAGCAGCGTGCAACCCTCATCGCTCACCACCGCGCCGTGATGCGAGCCGGCGTCGGCATGATGGAAATCGCCTTGGGCGAGGGCAACGGTGCCGATGCGGCAGGAGCCGCTCACCACGTAGCACTCCTCGGCGCCGGAGTGGTCGTGCGGGGGGCAGACGGCGCCGGGCTGGAAGCGCATCAGGATGGTCGCGATGCCGCGCGTTTCGTCGCGGGAGAGGAGCTTCACGTCGATGCCGGGGATCTGGGAGCACCAGCGGCCTTCGCCCGCCCGGACCGTGCGGCTGGCGGCGAGGGAGCGGACGATCTCCAGGAGCTGCTGCTTCGCGGCCGCGGGAGGCGCGACCGGGTCGAGCCAGTCGGCGGCGGTCAGCTCGTCGAGCAGGGTCAGGTCTTCGGTCGTCAGCGCGTCGCTCATCATCATCTTCTACCGGGCGAACTGCTCGCGCAGCTCGCTCATTCCGCGGCACAGCATGGCACGAACCTGCTCGTTTGTCAGCGAGTGAGCCCGGGCCAGCTCCTCCACGCCTCTGCCGCCGTAGAACGCCTGCTCCACGAGCAGCCGAGGAGTGAGGGCCTCAGTGGCATCTACGGATGCCGAGGCGTTTTGCGCTTGTCGGGTCAGCGCGTTCTCACGGACGAGCCTGACCAGCCATGATTTCGGGCTGCCGTAGTGCGGGTCGTAGCTCGCGCTCCCGTCCCACAGCGCGAGGAACAGGTCCTCGATGGCCGCCGACGCGTCGCCGTGGCTGCCGGCGATGCGCAGGGCGACGGCGAAGAGCGGCAGCGAGTGGCGGTCGTAGAGCTCGGCCAGCGCGGCGCGGTCGCGGGCGCTGACGCGGCGGAGGAGGTCGGCATCGGTCATGGGGATGAGCGGAAGTTTATCCTGACTCCATGAACTGGATCATCAAGAACTTCCTGCGAGGCCTGGTCATCGTCGTCCCGATCGCCATCACGCTCTACGTCGTCTGGCTGGCCTTCATCCGCATCGACCGGCTGCTGGACTTCCCGGTGCCCGGCGTCGGGCTGGCGGTGATCATCGTGGCCGTGGTCGCCATCGGCGCGGTGGCCTCGAGCTTCGTGGTGCGGAAGTTCCTGCAGCTCACCGAGCTCGTGTTCACCCGCGCGCCGATCGTGCGCATCATCTACGCCGCCGTGCGCGATCTGCTCGAGGCGTTCGTCGGCGCGGAGAAGCGCTTCGACAAGCCGGTCGTGGTCAACCTCACCGACGACCTCATGACCCTCGGCTTCGTCACCCAGGAAGACCTCGGCTTCCTGGCCATGCCGGGCAATGTCGCGGTCTATCTGCCGTTCGCCTACAGCATGGCCGGGTCGCTCATCGTCGTGCCGGCGACGCGGGTGCGGAGGCTGGAGACGGACAGCGCGAGCGTGATGGCACTCGTCGTTTCGGGCGGGATTTCGAGAGTGTAGAGCACGCTGAATCGGTCGTATTGCGCTCCGCACCTTTTTCAATACAATGCCGCTCCGTCGCGCGCAGCGCCAGACTCACTGGCTCCACTTGTGAATCGCACTCCGGGACGGTAGCCGCCTGAATGGCCCAGATTTTCCACCGTAGTACCAATACGCTGTCGCGCGTCACCATCTTCGGGGCGGTGTTCGCCATCGGCGTCATTCTCTGGGTGATCGGCGGCATCGTCCGCTCGCCCTACTTCACCAACCAGGGCATCCAGCGCGAGCAGCCCGTGCCGTTCAGTCATCAGCATCACGTCGGCGGCCTGGGTATCGACTGCCGCTACTGCCACACCTCGGTCGAGACGTCGAACTTCGCCGGCATCCCGCCCACGCAGACCTGCATGAACTGCCACGCCCAGATCTGGACCAACGCCGAGATGCTCGCCCCGGTGCGCAACAGCTTCGCGTCCGGCAAGCCGATCGTCTGGTCGCGCGTGCACCGCCTTCCCGACTTCGTTCACTTCAACCACAGCATCCACGTGAACAAAGGCATCGGCTGTTCGAGCTGCCACGGCCGCGTGGACAAGATGAACCTGACCTACCAGGCCTCGCCGCTGACCATGGAATGGTGCATCGGCTGCCACCGCGAGCCCGAAAAGTACGTCCGGCCGCGAAAGGAAGTCTTCAACATGGATTGGCGCCCGGCGAATCAGGCTGATGACGGGCCGCGGCTGGTGAAGGAGTACGGCATCCAGAAGCTGACCAGTTGCTCGACGTGCCACTACTGAGATGAGCGATTCGAAATCCATCGACTTCCGCGAATTTCGCGAGCGCATCGGCGACCTGCGCGGGAAGGAGTACTGGCGCAGCCTGGAGGAGCTCGCGCGGAGCGACGCCTTCGACGAGTTCTTCGCCCAGGAGCTCCCGCGGCAGGCGCTGCCGCTGCAGAACGGCGTCGACCGCCGCAACTTTCTCAAGCTGATGGGCGCTTCGGCGGCGCTGGCCGGCCTGGCCGCCTGCAACCGTCCGGAGGAGAAGATCGTCCCATACGTGCGCCAGCCGGAGAACCTCATCCCGGGCAAGGCGATGTACTTTGCCTCGGCCATCACGTTGAGCGGCTACGCGACCGGCGTCCTCGTCGAGTCGCACATGAACCGGCCGACGAAGATCGAGGGCAACCCCGACCATCCCTCCAGCCTCGGCGCGTCCGATGCCTTCACCCAGGCCTCCATCCTCAATCTGTACGATCCCGACCGCTCCCAGGTCGTGCGCAAGCTGGGCGACATCGCGACGTGGAGCGACTTCGTCGCCGCGCTGCAGCCGGTCACGACCGCGGCCAAGACGAATGGCGCGGGCCTGCGCCTCCTGACCCAGACCGTCACCTCGCCGACCCTCGGCGGACAGATCCAGCAGTTCCTGGCCGCCTATCCCGGGGCGAAGTGGCATCAGTGGGAGCCCTCCGGCCGCGATGCGGCGCGCGACGGCGCCCGCCTCGCGTTCGGTGGCGACGCGCACGTCCACTACGACCTGACCAAGGCGAACGTCATCGTCTCCCTCGGCAGCGACTTCCTCGACGACGGCCCCGGACATTTGCGCTACGCGAAAGACTTTGCGGCGCGGCGAAGGGTGCGGAAGGGGACCACGGCCATCAACCGGTTGTACGCCATCGAGGCCGGCCCGACGCCGACCGGCTCGATCGCCGACCACCGCCTGAGCGTGAAGCCGTCGCAGATCGACCCCTACGCGCGGGCCATCGCTGCCGGCCTCGGACTCGCCGCCGCCGGCGCCGCGACCGAACGCGCGGAGTGGATCGGCGCCCTCGTGCGCGACCTGCAGCGCAACCGCGGCACGAGCGTGGTCATCCCCGGCGACGAGCAGCCGGCGGCGGTGCACGCCATCGCCCACGCCATCAACGCCGCACTCGGCAACATCGGCTCGACGGTGATCGTCACCGATCCTGTGGAGGTCGCGCCGGTCAATCAGCTCGAGTCGCTGCGCCAGCTCGTGACGGACATGAATGCCGGCGCCGTGCAGGCGCTCATCGTGATCGGCGGCAATCCGGTGTTCGACGCGCCGGCCGACTTTCAATTTGCCAAGGCATTCGACAAGGTGCCGTTCCGCGCACACCTCAGCCCGTATTACGACGAGACCTCCATCCGCGCGCACTGGCACATCCCCGAGACGCACGCGCTGGAGACGTGGGGTGATGCGCGCGGCCACGACGGCACGGTC
>DATEOX010000536.1:0-6506 GCA_035273585.1 Thermoanaerobaculia bacterium | reverse complement strand
CTTCGCCCGCGCCGCGTCGGTGATGCCCCGGCTGGAGCACGCCCTGCGCGAGCTGGAGCAGCGGCTCTCCTCCGCCGTCCGATGAAGCCGTTTCTCTACTGCGCGGTTCCGCCGCCGCGCGTCACCCCTTCTTGCCGCCCGCGTTCGTCCACGCCGCGCGCAAGGCGTCGCGCATCGCCGGCGCGCGGACGGCGCCAAGGTCGACGTAGGTCGCGCCGCGCCGCCCCCACGCCCCCTTCACGGACGTGAAGGCATTCGGATGCGCCTGGGTGAAGACGTCCTGTTCATCGGGCGTCAGCTTCACCATCCCCACGCCCGCCCGCGGCAGCGTGGCGAAGATCTTCCCCGCCACGCGGAAGTCGGGATGGGCCATGTGCGCCCGCTCCTCCGACCCGGCGAGGCTGAGCGCGAAACGGCGGAAGTCGTCCTCGTTCATCCGTCTATCATAGACGTATGGTCGAAGCGCTCTGGGATCGCCTGGCGCGGATCGCGAGCTTCTGGACGTTCCTCGCGCTCTTCGCCCTCTCCACGATCTTCACCGTCTTTTTCTTCAATCCCCTCGGCGAGGCGTACGGCGGCGAGAAATCGCTCGACGGCCACACGATGGGCTTCAGCCCCCACTACGCCCGCGAGCGTTTCGCGCGCTTCACCGACGCGCAGCTCTCCGTCTACCTCGGCCAGGAATCGACGGTCGACCTGATCTTCCCCATCGTCTACTCCTCGATGCTCGCCGTGGCCGTCGCCGGCCTCGGGCGCCGCGCGCGCGTGCCGCACTGGCTCGTCATCCTGCCGTTCGCCGCCGCGCTGGCCGATTACGGCGAGAACCTCTCCGTCATCGTGATGATCCTCCGCCACCGGGCGAGGCTGCCACTGCCCGAGCTGACCCTGCTCTTCGGCAGCATCTCGTCGCACCTCAAATGGCTGCTGCTCACGCTCAGCCTCGCCGCGGTCGTCTGGGCCGCCGTCGCGCGGCTGTTGCGGCCGCGGGACGTCTGATGGGCTCCGCGCGGGACAAGCTCTCCGATCATGGCCAGACGCAGCAGTGCGGCTGGCTGCAGGCGGCCGGCTGCAGCAGGCGTACGATGGCGCGTAGGGAGCTGAAACTCTTGTTCGCGTCCGTCCCTCGTTTCGAGGTGCCGTGCATGATTCTGCGTTTGCTGCGGAACGCGATGTTCGCAACTCTGGTCGCCGGCCAGGCGCTGGGGGCGATCGTGGCCACCGACGTGCGCGTCGGCCAAACGTATGCCGGCGCGTGCGACGCCTCGGCCGCGGCGGCGATCGACGACGACCGGTTCGTCATCGCCTCGGATGAGATGGGCGACGACGATCCCGGACGCGCGAATCGCCTTCACGTCCATCGTCGCGGCGTGCCGCCTCCAGTCTCGCAACTCGATCTCACGCCCGCGGTGCAACACCCTTCGTTGCCCACGCATCCTGACAGCGACAAACGCGAGTCGGACTTTGAAGGCGCGGCGCGGCTGGAAAATCGCATCTTCTGCCTCGAGGACGGCCGGCTCGCCGTCCTGGTGCCGCTCCTCAACGCCAATGCCCTCGTCGACCGAACCGCGACGCGGGCGCGTTTCGGCGATCCGATTCACCTCGACCTGGGATCGCGCGGAATCCGCGACATCGCATACTGGAAGGCTGCCGACGCCTTCATCATCATCGCCGGTGCTCCAGGCGATGCGGAGAACTTCGCGCTCTTCGCCTGGACTGGAACGAGTCCACCGACACTGCTGAAGGACGATTCCGGCCGGATCGTCTCTCTCCACGGGCAGCATCCGGAAAGCCTCGTCCTGCTGGAATCCGGAGAGCTGTTGGTCCTGAGCGACGACGGCGACGAGCCCGCCGCCGGATTGCCTGCAAAGGCGAACAAAGACGTACCGAGCCGACAGCGCACCTTCCGCACGCTCTCGATGAAACTGGTGAGCCGATGATCGAAACGCTTTGGCAGGGCATCTCCAGGATTGCGAACGGCTGGGTATTCCTCGTGCTCGCCGTCGCCTTCGTCCTCATGTCCCGCGGCTTCGACCATTTCCGCGAGCAGTACGCGCCGGCGAAGAGCCTGGAGGCGACGCGGATCTACAAGCCGTCCGCCGTGCCGGCAATCCTGGAGAAGTTCGGCGACCGGCTTCCCATCTACCAGCGCCAGGAGTCGACGATCGATCTGCTCTTTCCGATCGTCTACTGCCTCGCCTTCGCGGTGGGCATCGTGTGGCTCGGCGAGCGCCTGCCGCACTGGCTCGTCGCGCTGCCGTTCGCGACGGCGTTCTTCGACTACTGCGAGAACTTCTCCGCCATCGGCATGATCGTCCGCTACCGGGCGACGAAGACCGTCCCGACCGCGCTCGCCTGGATCGCCAGCATCGCCACGCCGGTCAAGAGCGTCCTCTTCCTCGGGACCGGCGTCTTCGTTTGCATTCTCCTCGTGTGGCGTGCGGTGCAGTTCGTGGCGATGAAGCGTCAGTCGATTGGATGAGGACCATCGAACGCTTTCTCGAACTCCCCGGTCCGCATCAGATCCGCTACTGTTCGTTCGACGGTTTCACGGTCAAGCCGCTCGACTACGATCATGTTGGAAGCCCAAAAATATAATCCGCCAGCGCACTCTCCCGTGCCTCGATCTTTGCGCATGACCGACTGGATATTGGAGACGGTGAAGAACGTCGCGACGTACTTCTTCTTCCCGTCGGCGAAATAGACGAACACATCGACGTTATCGTCGTCAGGGTTTAGCTTGCCGTGATCGAGGATCTCCACCTCGTAAGCATCCGGGAGGGGATTCTCCTGGATCACTTGTATAGCTCCGTAAGCCGCGCAATCACTTGCTTTTCGTTCGGTTTGTTTGCCTTCGCAAGAATCTCGATGCTTCCATCGCGGGCCTGCCTGAAGAAGACACGAGCGCCGTCACGAGCTCGCGCGTACATCACGTTTCCGACAGATTCTTCGTGCCGATGCCCGGATTCAGATTGCCTTTGGCTAGCTGACCCACGAGATTGTCCAGAGACCCTTGGCTTGATTTGCCGGCAACTTGTGCGGCCTTCACGAGCAAGTTGTCGTTCTTGATCACGCTCCTGATGACACCGTTGAAAGCAACCTTCCCGACCGACCCAAGCCCCATGAGGACGGGGATCATTGCGACTTCGGTCTTGGACGTAGGGACCGGACTGAGCCCACGCGTCATCGCACGATGATCCTCCGCCCAGTCGGCAGTTGCCTGACTCATCGAAGATCCGAAGTCCTCGCCCGTGAAAACACCCTTGAGCGCCTGCCCCGTGCTTACGTCATTGAATGCGCTGCCAAGCAGCCACCCCATGAACTTATCCCTGCCGTCAGGGTCGGTGTACTTCGGCGGGTTGTTCGTGACATAGCTGTATCGATTCCACTGCTGCGGCTCGTACTTGATCTTCTCGGGATCGAGTACCGGATCGACCGATGAGAACCGCCCCCATCCCGGCGCGTAATAGCGCGCATGCAGGTAGTCGAACGGGGTAGATCCACCGGATGCATCCGTGTCTCGCTCGTGGCCGGTGAATTTGAGCGGCGCCGCTTCCTGGGCGTTGCCTGGCGACCACTCCTCTCCGAAGGGCCAATAGACGTGATAGCCGATTCTCGTGCCGGAACCGTCCGGGATGAAGCGCGGCGTGCCGAGATGATCGAGGCTGTAATGCTCGACCGCGCCGCCGAGCTTCAGCGCCGCGAGCACGAGGCCGTCGCGGTAGACATAATCGCGCTCGACCGACCAGTTGCTCCCCTGCTGCTTGAAATCGCGCAGGACCTTGTCATCGAGACCGCGCAATGTCCAATGCGTGATGCCGGTCGATACGTCAAACGCGAAAAGACGCTCGTCGTCTGCGGTGTAGGCGTAGATGATCCGCGGCGGCTGGTTGGAGCCGGCGCGGACCACGTTCAGCATGCCGAGGGCGTCGTAGGCGTATTGCTGCGTGCCGAAGGATGTGACGTTACCGGAGGCGTCGTAGGAGATGCCCTGCAGGCGGTTGTTCAGCTCGTCGGCCGGCAGCGGGACGATCTGGCCGAGCTTCGAGGTGCCGATCAGGTTGCCGTAGACGTCATAGTCGAACGTCTGGGTCTGCATCGAGGAGAGATCCGGCCCGCGAACCGTCGCGGTACGCAGGCGGCCCACCTTGTCGTAGACGAACTGCTCGCTTCCGATCGCCGTGATGTTGCCGGCGTCGTCATACTGGTAGGGACCATTGGTCCATGCTGAAGGCCCGGATGAGGGCGTTGGGATGAGATGGCGAAGCGCCTTCACCGCCTGCGGCACGGTGCCGGTGGCTGGCACGGCGGTCGACGCAGGTTTTGCCGGCGCAGTGGTTGCTGAGGCGGGCAGCGGCGCATCTTTCGAGTCTCTCGTGTCTTGCGCAATGAGACCACCTGCGGCTGACGCGACGAGCAGCGTCAAGAGCATCCTGCCCAGTCTCTGCATTTGGGTAGTCTACAGCGCCCCTTTTCCCGATCGTTGCTGATGCGGTGAGCGCGCTACTCGACGGCCGTCCCATCCTCCACGTTCTTCAAATAGAACGACAGCGACTCGAGATTGATGCGGAGGTCGACGCTGCGCACCTTCACGCCGCGCTGGTAGCGCATCTGGGCGGGGGCGAAGTTGAGGATGGCCCGGACGCCGGCGTCGACCAGGGCGTCGTACGTCTCCTGCGCGCTTTCGGCGGCGACGGCGAGGATGCCGATCTCCACGTCGTTGCGGCGGACGATCTCCGGCAGTTGCTCGTAGGGGAGGATGGGGATGCCGCTGCGCGAGCTGCGCCCGACCTTCTCCGGGTCGACGTCCACCATGGCCACGATGTGGAAGCCGCGCTCGTTGAAGCCGCGGTAGTCCGAGAGGGCCATGCCGAGGTTGCCGGCGCCGACGATGAGGATCTTGCGCGTCCGGTCCAAGCCGAGCTCGTGGATGAGCGCGTCCTTGAGCTGGGCCACGTTGTAGCCGACCCCGCGCGTGCCGAACTCGCCGAAGCAGGCCAGGTCCTTCCGGATCTGCGCGGAGTTGAGGTGGAAGCGGTCGGCCAGCTCCGCCGACGACACGGTCAGCTTGTTGGCCGACTCGAGATAGGTGAGGCAGCGCAGATAGACGGAGAGCCGCCCCGTCGTCATCTCCGAGATCGCTTCGTTGCCGTTCGCGCGGGGAGCCATGGCGGACCTGTGAGCGTTCAGGGTTGCAGCATCTGGCGCGCGGCCTCGCCCGCTGCCCGGAACAGCGGCGTGGGGAGGATGCCGATGAGCAGGATGCCGATCATGGAGATGGCCAGCGCGCCGGCTGCGAAGACGCCGCCCACAGGCTCGACCTCCGTCCCGGCCACCGGTTCCTTCATATACAGGTAGTAGACGACGCGCAGGTAGTAGTAGACCGAGACGATGCTGGTCAGGATGCCGATCAGGGCCACGGTCGTGTGCCCGGAGTCGACTGCAGTCTTGAAGATGTAGAACTTGGAGATGAATCCGGCGGTCGGTGGTAGGCCGGAGAGCGAGAACATGCAGACGGCCAGGGCCAGGCCGTAGAACGGCCGGCGGAAGCCGAGGCCGGCCACGTCGTCCAGCGTCTGCGGATCGTTCTGGTTCTTGGAGAGCATGGAGACGACGCCGAACGCGCCGACGTTCATCAGCGCGTAAACCACTGCATAGACGGCGACGGCGGCCACGGAGTCGTCGCGCACGGTGAGCATGGCGATGGTCATGTAGCCGACGTGGGCGATGCCCGAGTAGGCCAGCATCCGCTTCAGGTCCCGCTGCACGATGGCCACCGCATTGCCGATGATCATCGACAGGATGGCCAGCGTCGCGACCATCTTCATCCACGAGGTGTGGGGAAGGATGGGAGCCATGGCCCAGAAGATCCGCACCAGGGCGATGAGCGTGGCCGCCTTCGGGGCCACGGAGAGCCACGCCGCGACCGGCGTCGGCGCCCCCTGGTAGACGTCCGGCGCCCAGGGGTGGAACGGTGCTAAAGCGAGCTTGAAGCCGAAGCCGGCCATGAGCAGGACGAAGGCGATGGTCAGCAGCGGCGTGGCTCCGTCCGCGCTCTGGAACCAGCGGCCCATCGCCGTCACGTTGGTCGACTGCGTCGCTCCGTAGAAGAGCGCGGTGCCGTAGAGCACGAAGCCCGTGGCGAACGCGCCCATCAAAAAGTACTTGAGCGACGCCTCGTTCGAGACCGGCAGCTTCCGCTGGTAGCCGACGAGGACGAAGATGCAGACCGAGAGCAACTCCAGACCAAGGATGATGATCAGCAGGTCGAGCCCCTTGGCCATCATCATCATGCCCACGGTGCCCCACAGCAGCAGCGCGTAAAAGTCGCCCCCCTCGATGTTCTCCCGGTCGAGGTACTCGCGGGCGAAGAGCGTGACGAGCATCCCGGTGAGGAAGAAGACGAGGTCGAAGATGTGGGTGATGGGACTGATCTCGTACGTGCCGCCGAAGAAGCGTCCGCCGACGTCCAGCAGCCGCTCGGTCCACGACGCGGCGATGAATCCGAT
>DATEOX010000535.1:0-3653 GCA_035273585.1 Thermoanaerobaculia bacterium | reverse complement strand
CGCCCGCGCGCCATGCGATACCTTTTCATCGGCGACATCCACGGCTGCATCGAAGAGTTGCGCGACCTGCTCGACCTCGCCGCTCTCGGCGCCGACGACCTCGTCGTCTCCCTCGGCGACATCGTCCGCAAAGGCCCCGACGCCCTCGCCTGTGCGCGGCTCATCCGCGAGCGCGGCGGCCGCGCCGTCCTCGGCAACAACGAGGACAAGCTCCTGCGCAACCCTTTCCGGCGCATCGTGCAGAACCGGGAGCTGATGCGCTATGTCTCGAAGCTGCCGTACGTGCTCGACTTCCCCGCGATCGGCGTCCGCGCCGTCCACGGCGGCGTGCTGCCCGACGGGCGCCTGAACCGGAAGATCGCCACCACCCTTCGCTGGCTGAAGCGGGGGAAGCGCGGATGGGAGCCGTCCGGCCAGAAACAGAAACCGGGTGAAGTCTTCTGGGCCGAGGTGTGGGATGGCGACCGGCTCGTCGTCTATGGCCACACGCCGCGGAAAGAGCCGCGCATCGACCGGAAGGCGATCGGCGTAGACACCGGCTGCGTGTACGGCGGCAAGCTCACCGGAGTCCTCTTCCACGGGCCTGGCGAGTGGCAACTGCTGCAGGTGCCGGCGCGGCGCAAGTACTCCGATTGACGTGTCATCCTGAGCCCCGCAGAGGGCGAAGGATCTCCCGGCAAGTGCGAGGAGATCCTTCGCCGTCTCCGCGGCTCAGGATGACAGCGGCGGGCGCTTTACCTCGAATTCACCCCGTCTCCACCCGTCCGGCGATAGGATTACCAGTCCCATGAGTGTCGCAGCGTTCGATTCCGCCGCCGCGCCGCTGAAGACGCCGCTGCCGCTGTTCGACCGCGACCTGAGCTGGCTGGAGTTCAACCACCGCGTGCTGTCCGAGGCGCGCAACCCGGACGTGCCGCTGCTCGAGCGCGTCAAGTTCCTCAGCATCTGCTCCACCAACCTCGACGAGTTCTTCATGATCCGGGTCGGCGAGCTGCGCGACCTCATCGTGGCGAACATCGCCGACTCCGACAAGCTGCGGGAGAAGCTCGACACCATCCGCCGCCGCTCCTACCGCCTGCTCGAGGCGATGTACGCCTGCCTCGGCGAGGAGCTGCTGCCGGCGCTGAAGAAGGAAGGCATCCGCCTGGAGAAGGTCGCCGACCTCGGCAAGCGCGAGCGGGTGGCCGTCGAGGACTACTTCACCCGCAGCCTCGAGCCGATCCTCACGCCGCTGGCCATCGACCCCGGCCATCCCTTCCCTCTCCTGGCCAACCTCACCCTCAACCTCGGCCTGCTCCTCGAGTCGGAGCGGGGCGACACGCACGCCGCGCTGCTCAAGATCCCGGAGACCGTCCCCCGCTTCTTCTCCATCGATCCAAACCGCTTCGTCCTCCTCGAGGATGTGATCGCGTCGCACGTGGGCCGCCTCTTTCCCGGGTTGCGCGTGCGCGCCGTCGCCGCGTTCCGCGTCGTGCGCAACTCCGACCTCTCCATCAAGGAAGAGGACGTCCAGGATCTCTTGAAGACGATGGAGAGCGAGCTGCGTCGCCGCGACCGGCGCGAGGTGGTGCTGATCGAGATCGAGTCCGGCGCCCACGACGCGATCCTCAAGCTGCTCGTCCAGTCGACCCAGATCGAGGACGCCGACGTCTTCTTCGCCACCGGCCCGCTGAAGCTCGGCGACCTGATGCAGGTCTACGCCGGCATCCCCGACCCGAGGCTGAAGGACGAACCGTTCAACCCGCGCATCCCGACGCAGCTCGCGTCGAGCGAGGACATCTTCTCCATCATCCGCAAGGGGGACATCCTGCTGCACCGGCCGTACGACTCGTTCACGGCGGTGATCGAGCTCGTGCAGGCGGCGGCCGAGGATCCGGATGTGATGGCCATCAAGCAGACGCTCTACCGCACCGACCGCGGCTCCCCCATCATCGAGGCGTTGACGCTCGCCGCGTCGCGGGGCAAGCAGGTCACGGCGGTGGTCGAGCTGCAGGCGCGCTTCGACGAGCGCAAGAACATCAGCTGGGCGCGCCACCTGGAGGACGCCGGCGTGCAGGTCGTCTACGGCCTCCTCGGCATCAAGACGCACTGCAAGTTCTGCCTCGTCGTGCGCGGCGAGGGCGAAGAGCTGCGCCGCTATCTGCATCTCTCCACCGGCAACTACAACGCCGTCACCGGCCGGCTCTACACGGATCTCGACCTCTTCACTTGCGAGCCGGAGCTGGTCGCCGATGCCGCCCAGCTCATGAACCTCCTGACCGGCTTCACGGTCGGCGACGTGCAGGGGCTCACGGAGACGAAGAGCAGCCCGCTGAAGTGGAAGCGGATGGTGGTCGCGCCGATGGACTACCTCCGCTGGACGATCGCGATGATCGACCGCGAGACGGCGAATGCGGCGGCCGGCAAGCCGGCCTCGATCATCGCCAAGATGAACGCCCTCGTCGAGCCGACGGTCATCGACGCGCTCTACCGCGCCAGCCGCGCGGGGGTGAGAATCGAGCTGCTCGTGCGCGGTATCTGCTGCCTCGTGCCGGGCCTGCCGGGCCTGAGCGAAACGATCCGCGTGACGTCCGTGGTGGACCGCTTCCTGGAGCACGAGCGGGTGTTCCGCTTCGAGAACGGCGGCGACGCGGAGGTCTTCATGTCCAGCGGCGACTGGATGCCGCGCAATTTCCTGCGCCGCATCGAGACCACCTGGCCGCTGCTCGATCCGCTCGTGCGCAAGCGCGTCGAGAAGGAGATCCTCCCCATCTGCCTGGCCGACAACGTGAAGGGCTGGACGCTCGATCCGGACGGCAAGTATCGCCGCCGCACGCCGGGCGACTCGGTGCCCATTCGCAGCCAGGAGAAGTTCATCGAGATTGCCCGGGCCGAGGCGGTGCGGCTCGGGCCGTACGACGAGATCATCCGCCGCCCCGGCTCGTTCCGCCGGAAGGCGAAAAAGAAGAAGAAGCATTGAGAGGAGAAGACGTGGACACTGACAAGCTGCTCCCCAGACGCGTGGTCGACTACATCCACCACATCGGCGTGCGGGCCCTCGACCACCTGGCGGACAACTTCGCCGTGCCGGTTCCCGCCGTGCCGGAGGGCGCCGAGCCCCCGCCGCCCAACGCCCTGCAGTCGCTCATCGACCACTGGAAGGCGATGTCGACGGAGGACAAGGAGCAGTTCGTGGAGAAGGTGTCGGTCTCCATCGTGGAGACGATCGCCGCCTCCGCCGCGGTCCCCGTCGGCCTCAAGCTGGGGAAAAAGGCGGCGAAAGCCACGAAGAAGGTGCTGAAGAAGCAGACGAAGAAAGTGCGCAAGGTGGCGAAGAACGCGATGGGCGGCGCGGATAAGCCGAAGAAGAAAAAGAAGAAGGCTGGGGCGGCCACGCGGCTGGATTGATGGCCGCCCGCCACGCGACGATCGACGAGTACATCGCCGAACATCCGCCCGCCGTGCGCAAGATTCTGCAGAAGGTCCGCGCCACGATCCGCGCCGTGGCGCGCGAGGCGGAAGAGGCGATCAAGTACGGGATGCCAACCTTCGTCCTGAACGGCAACTTGGTGCACTTCGCCGCCTACGAGGAGCACATCAGCGTCTACCCGGCGCCGCGCGGCGCCGGGAAGCTCGACGACGAGGTGGCGCCGTATGTAGCCGGCAAGGGCACG
>DATEOX010000534.1:0-5647 GCA_035273585.1 Thermoanaerobaculia bacterium | reverse complement strand
CGACCTCGGCCCCGAGGCAAAGGCCCGCACCCTCGGCTACATGGATGCCCTGCCGCCCGAGGCGACGTCGTCCATGCAGCGGGACATCATCGAGGGGAAGCCGTCCGAGCTCGACGCGCAGCTCGGGGCGGTGGTGCGGATGGGACGGGCGGCGGGGGTGGCGGTGCCGACGTTCGAGACGCTGTACGGGGCGCTGCTGCCACAGGAGCAGCGGGCGCGGAAATAGCCTCTGCGGTACCATCACGCCCAATGCGCAAGACGGCCACCGACCACGCCGCCCTCGCCGAGGCCAAACGCGTCCTGGAAGTCGAGGCGGCGGCGATCCTCGGCCTGATCGAGCACCTCGACGACACCTTCGTCGACGTCGTCGAGCTGATCAACGCCACCGCCGGCCGCGTCGTGACCATGGGCCTCGGCAAGTCGGGGATCATCTGCAAGAAGGTGAGCGCGACGCTGGCCTCGACCGGCACGCCATCCTTCTTCCTTCATCCGGCCGAGGCCATTCACGGCGACCTCGGGATGGTCGTGCGGGGCGACGTGGTGCTGGCCATCTCCAACTCCGGGGAGACCGAGGAGCTGGTGCGGCTGATCCCCAGCCTCAAGCGCATCGGCGCCGAGATTGTGGCCATCACCGGCAATCCGTCGTCCACCCTGGCGCGCGGGGCGGACTTTCATCTGAGCGCGGCCATCTCGAAGGAGGCGTGCCCGCTGGGGCTCGCGCCCACCGCCTCGACCACCGCCACGCTGGCCCTCGGCGATGCGCTGGCCATGGCGCTGCTGCTGCGGAAGGGGTTCAAGGAGGAGGACTTTGCCAACCTCCACCCGGGCGGGAAGCTGGGCAAGCGCTTCCTCCGCGTCCGCGACCTGATGCACGCCGGCGACGACATCCCGATCGTGGCGCCGTCCACGCCGCTGCACGACGTCATCTACGAGATGTCGAACAAAGGCTTCGGCATCACCGCCATCGCCGGCCCGGACCGCATCCTGGAGGGGGTCTTTTCCGACGGCGATCTGCGCCGGATGCTGCAGAAGGACGAGCACATTCTTCGCAAGACCGCCGGCGACTGCATGAAAGGCGACCCGGTGACCATCGACCCCGCCGAGCTGGCCTCGGCCGCGCTGCAACTGATGGAGGAGAAGAAGATCACGTCGCTGTTCGCGGTGGACCGTTCCGGGCGACTCGAAGGTATCATTCACCTCCACGACCTCTGGGGTCTCGAACTTTTCTGATGTCCGAAACGCAAGTGGTGTTGCGCTATCGCGACGGCCGCACGGAGCGCGCCTCGCTCGATCCGATCGAGACGGAGCGCGAGGTCCTGCGCGTGCGGCGGGACAGCGGCGCGGCCGACGAGGTGCCGTTCGGCGTCCTCAAAGCCGTCTTCTTTCCCCGCACCGTGCCGGAGGAAGCGCTCGAGCCAGCCGCCGGCAGCTCGCTGGCCATCGAGTTCAGCGACGGCGAGGTCATCCGCGGCACGGCCGTCTACAACCCGGAGCGCAACGGCTTTTTCCTCTTCCCTCTCGACAGGAGCAAAAACGACCGCATCTTTGTTGTCAACTCGGCGATCGTTTCGATCGAAGTCGAGAAGCTGTAGCGCGCTGCGCACGGCGCGCGTCCCATCATCATCATGATCACAAAACTCTCCGCACTCGCTCTCCTCGTCTTCACTCTTCCCGCCTTCGCCGCCGAGATCGACCGCGCCGCGGCGGCCATGGCCGGCCAGGAGGCGCAGTTCACGCAGCGCTTTACGCCGAAGGGCTTCAAGAACAGCCAGGCCGAGAGCGGCACGGTGATCTTCGGGACGCTGCCGATGATGCGCTGGTCGTACGCGAAGCCGGAGGAGAAGCTCTTCGTCTTCGACGGCACGAAGTCGTGGTTCTACGTGCCGGGCGACCGGCAGGTGACGATCGCCACGCTGACGGACGCGAAGAAGCGCGAGCTCCCCTTCCTCGTCCTCGGCGACCCGGCCGCGCGCGACCGCAACTTCATCGTGAAGGAGCGAGGCAACGTGACGACGCTCCAGCCGCGCGCCGCCGGCGCGATCGTCCGCTCCATCAGCGTGACGACCTCGCCGGCCACGCATCTCATCCAGCGCATCGAGTACAGCGACCGGGAAGGCAACCGGACGGTGTTCGAGCTGACGGGATATCATCCGCGCCCGGCATCCGCCGAGACCTTCCGCTTCACGCCGCCCGCCGGCGTGCAGGTGGTCAACGCCGAGTAACGGTGTCATCCTGAGCCGCAAAGACGGCGAAGGATCCGCACCTTGGAACGAGGAACGCACCCATGGCCCAGGACTTTTCCTTCGACATCGTCTCCAAGACGGATATGCAGGAAGTGGCGAACGCCATCCAGCAGGCGCAGAAGGAGCTCGCCCAGCGCTTCGACTTCAAGGGCTCGAAGAGCTCCATCGAGCTCGCCGCCGAAGAGATCACGCTGGTCAGCGACGACGAGTCGAAGCTGCGCAGCGTGAAGGACATCGTGGAGACGAAGCTGGTCAAGCGCGGCGTCTCGCTCAAGGCCCTCGACTACGGCAAGCTCGAGGACGCCGCGGGCGGCACGGTGCGCCAGAAGGCGAAGATCGTCCAGGGCATCGAGACGGAGAAGGCGAAGGCGATCGTGAAGGCGATCAAGGACGCGAAGCTGAAGGTGCAGGCGTCGATCCAGAGCGATCAGGTGCGCGTCAGCGGACGAAACAAGGACGAGCTGCAGCAGGCCATCGCCCTGGTCAAGCAGAAGGACTTCGGCATCCCGCTGCAGTTCACGAACTACCGCGGTTGAGCGCTACCGACCTATCGATTATTCTTCATCCCGTGACGGCCCCCCACACCAGCAGCGGCACTCTCGCGGAGCACACCGCACGCGCGGAGCGCCTGCTCGAGCCGATCGCGCCCAAGCTGGTATTGGTGGAAGAGGAGCTCCGCCGCAATTTCCAGTCGAAGATCCGCACGATCTCCGACGTCGGCGAGCACATCCTCCTCGGCGGCGGCAAGCGGCTGCGCCCCGCGCTGCTCCTCCTCGTCTCGAAGATGCTCCGCTACGAGGGCTACCGCGACGTGATCTACGGCGCGGTGATCGAGTTCATCCACACCGCGACGTTGGTCCATGACGACATCATCGACGAGGCGGCCATCCGCCGCGGGCGGACATCGATCAACTACCGCTGGGGCAACCACCTCACGGTGCTCGTCGGCGACTACCTGTACACGCACTCGATGAACCTCGCCCTGGCCGAGGGGAACCTGGATGTGCTGCGCCTGCTCTCGAACGTGACGATCCGGATGATCGAAGGCGAGATCCTCGGCCTGGAGCAGAACGGCCGCGCCGACCTCTCGGTGGATGACTACTTCGAGATCGTCGGCCGCAAGACGGCGGCTCTCTTCGGGGCCTGCTGCCGCATCCCGGCCTACCTGATGGACACGCCCGAGTCGACCGCCGGCGCGCTGCAGACCTACGGCTACAACCTCGGCGTCTGCTTCCAACTGATCGACGACCTGCTCGACTTCACCTCGTCCACCGAGGTGTTGGGCAAACCCGCTTTGTCCGACCTCAAGGAAGGCAAGCTCACCCTGCCGCTCATCCTGGCCATGCCCCGCGCCACCCCCCGCGAGCGCGACCTGGTGACCCGCGTGGCGGATGCGAAGTCCTTCGACGGCATCGACCCGGCGGAGATCAGCGAGATCGCCCGCAAGTACGACGCCCTCGACGAAACCCGCGCCATCGCCCGCGACTACGCCACCCGCGCCCGCACAGCCCTCGACGCGTTCCCGTCGTCGGCGGCAAAGGAGACGCTGGAGCTGGCGCTGGAGTTCGTGTTGGAGCGGGACCGGTAAAATGTAGGGCCGGCTCTCCAGCCGGCCCTACATTTTCAGTCGCGGCCCACTCCCCCTACCCCCAGCAACGTCCGCGCGAGCGCGTCGGCGCGCTTCAATCCCAGCTCCGACATCACGGCGATGGCCTCGTCGCGGGCCTTCTCGAGCAGGTCGTGGTCGCGGAGGATGTTGGCGAAGCGGAAGCGGAGGGCGCCGGACTGGCGGGTGCCGAGGAGGTCGCCCGGGCCGCGGAGGCGGAGGTCGAGGTCGGCCAGGTCGAAGCCGGACTCCGTGTCGGCGAAGAGGCGGAGGCGGTCCTTGTCCGTATCCGAGATCAGGATGCAGTACGACTTGCGCTCCCCGCGGCCGACACGGCCGCGGAGCTGGTGCAGTTGGGAGAGGCCGAAGCGGTCGGCATCGAGGATGAGCATGATCGAGGCGTTCGGGACGTCGATGCCGACCTCGATCACCGTCGTCGAGACGAGGAGGTCGATCTCGCCGCGCTTGAAGCGGTCCATCGTCTCCTCCTTGTCCGCGGCCGAAATCCGGCCGTGCAGCATGGCCACGCGGCGGTTGGGGAAGCGCTCCTGCATCGCGGCGAAGCCCTGCGAGAGCGGTCGGAGGTTGAGCTTCTCCGACTCCTCGATGATCGGGTAGACGACATACGCCTGGGCGCCGCGGGAGAGCTCGTCGTCGACGAACGCCAGCACCCGCTCGAGGGCCGCCGACTCGCGCAGCTCCGTCCGGATGCGCTGCCGTCCGGGCGGCAGCTCGTCGATCACCGACAGTTCCAGGTCGCCATAGATGGCCAGCGCCAGGGAGCGGGGGATGGGCGTGGCGGTCATGACCAGGATGTCGGGCGTGTCGCCCTTGGCGAAGAGCTTCTGGCGCTGCTCCACACCGAAGCGGTGCTGCTCGTCGACGATCGCTAAGCCCATTGATTTGAAGGAGATGTGCTCCTCCAGGAGGGCGTGCGTGCCGACCACGAGCTGGATGTAGCCGGTGGAGAGGCCGGCGGCGAGCGTCCGCCGCTCCCCCGCCGACGCCGAGCCGGTGGCCTTCGCCACCACGACCGACTTGCCGAGCAGTTGGAGCGTCCGCTGAAAGTGCTGCTCGACCAGGATCTCGGTCGGGGCCAGGAGCGCCACCTGGTGCCCGTTGCGGATCATGATCATGGCCGCGATGAGGGCCACGATGGTCTTGCCGCTGCCGACGTCGCCCTGCAGCAGGCGGTACATCGGGCGGCTCCCGCGCAGGTCGTCGGCCACTTCGCGCAGCACACGTTTCTGTGCACCCGTGAGCCGGAACGGCAGCACCTTCTTCACCTCGCCGCGCAGCTCGTCATCGATGTCGATGGCGCGCGTCTTCTGCCGGACCTCCTCCTGCGCCCGCCGCACCCGGACGGCGAGCTGGAAGCTGAAGAACTCCTGCATGATGATCCGCCGGTGGGCGGGGGCCCTGTAGCGGAGAAACGCATCGTCCAGCGCCGGCGGCCGATGAATGGCCTCCAGCGCCTCGGCCAGGCCGATGACGCCCAGCCGCTTGCGGATCGCGGCCGGCATCGGGTCTTCGAGCGCCGGGAGCGACTCCAGAGAAGCGGCGATGATCCTGCGCAGCGCCTTGGGCGGGATGTTGCCGACCTTGGAGTAGATCGGGACGATGGCCCCTTCCTCCTCCTCGTCCCCCTCGAACTTCTCCCAGTCGGGGCTCTCGATCTGGAGGTGGGCGTACGACGATGACTTCGGCGTGCCGTAGACCGCCAGCCGGTCGCCGCGTTTGATCTGCTCGGCGAGGTAGCCCTGGTTGAACCAGACCAGCTTCACGCCGCCGCTGCCGT
>DATEOX010000533.1:0-3701 GCA_035273585.1 Thermoanaerobaculia bacterium | reverse complement strand
CAGGATGACACGTCTAGTCCTCCAGCACGAACCCCGTCACGCCGATCGGCACCTCGCCTTCCTTCGGCGTGTAGCCGCGCTTGCGTGACGCCTCGATCTTCGCCTCCCCCTCGGCGCTGACCGGCTCCTCTTTCGCGAGCTGGGCGCGGGCGGAGGCGAGGTAGACCTTCACCCCTTTCTCGGCATAGAGCTGGGCGATGCGCAGCGGGTCGGCGTCGATGACGATGTAGTCGCCGAGGCGCGTGGACCAGATGGCGAACTTGCCGTTTGCCTGCTTCTCGATCTTCCAAGCCATCAGCGTGGAGCGTAGCGCAGTCCGAGGCGGATGGAGCGCGGCGTGCCGAGGGTGATGACCGGCGTGGCGGCGGTCTCCACGCGGCGGTCGGTGATGTTCTCCGCGGCGAGGATGGCGGAGAGGCCGCGGCCGATGGCATGCGATGCGAAGAGGTCGGCGACGACGTAGCCGCGCAGGCGGAACTGGTTGAGGTCGTCGTCGAACTGGGCGCTGGACCAGCGGAGCTGCGCGCCGAGGTTGCCGCGCGCGAGCTGCAGCGTGGCCTGATGACGCGCCACCTGGGGGATGCGCTTGCCGCCGGACGTGACGGCATCACAGAAGAGATAGCCGCCGCTGACCCGCCACTCCTTGGCGAAGCGGTGATCCGCCTCGAGCTCCAAGCCGCGGGAGCGGGTGCTGCCGAGGTTCTGGCGTTGCCTCGTGATGAGGGCCGGCGTGGCGGAGATCGTCACGTTGGCCACGGCGTCGTCGACGTCCATCTGGAACACGTTGACGCGCAGCGGGCCGCTGCGGGCGCCGAATTCGAAGGCCTGGAGGCGCTCGGGCTGAAGCGCGTCGTTCGGGTTCGTCAGCACGTTGCCGACGCGGAAGCCGCGATAGAGCTCGTTCAGCGTCGGCGCGCGGAAGGCGCGGTACGCCGAGGCGGTGAGCGCCAGCTTGTCGTTCGCGCGGTAGAGGACGGAGAGGCGCGGGCTCCAGGCATCGCCGTTGCGGCCGGCATCGTCGTAGCGCAGGCCGGCGGTGATGCTCACCCGCGTCGAGGCTAGGAAGACGTCCTCCAGAAAGGCGGAGGCGATCTGCTGCTTCTGCTCCACCGCCCGCACCGCCCGGCCCTCGAGGCCGCCCACCAGCGCGTGCCGCGCGCCGATCGTATGCGAGGACTGCAGCGAGCCGCCCCAACTGCGCGACGGGATGCGCTGCTCGTTCGTCAGCCGCTCGGAATTGCGATTGGCAGCAATCGCCGAGAAGGTCTGATGAAAGTCCTGGTCGCTGGCGTAGAGGCGTCCGAGGAACGGGCCGGCGTCCGCGCCGAGGGCGAGCTGGCGGATGGTCGTGTCGTTGATCTGCAGCGGCGTGCCGTTGTTGCGCGACTCCGTGTAGCGCGAGGCGCGGAGAAAGACGCCGCCGCGGGCGACCGTCGCGTCGATGCTGGTGTGCCGCGCGTCTGCGGCGACGTCCACCGCGCCGCGCTGCGCGTCGTCGACGAGCACCCACCCGCCCGTCTTCAGCCAGTCGACGGCGATATTGCCGCGCCACGAGCCCGCGCTCGTCGCGGCGAACAGCGACGCCGTGCCGGTCGACTGCGATCCGCCCGAGACTTCGGCGATCACCGCCGCGTCGCGCCGCCGGACGAACTGCACCACGCCGCTCATCGCGCCGCTGCCGTACAGATCGGACGCCCCGCCGCGCAGCACCTCTACCCGCGAGAGCGCCGCGCGCGGCACGCGGCCCCAGTAGACCCACCCCCCAAACGGATCGTTCAGCGGGATGCCGTCGTCCAGCACGACCGCCCGCGAGGCGCCGCTCGCCCCGATGCCACGCAGCGAGACCCCCTGCGAGGTCGGGTTCGCCGTCCGGCTCCCGCTGCGGCGGAAGAGCGTGAACCCGGGCACCTGGCGCAGCGCATCATCGAGCGTCGCCGCCGGCGTCGTGGCGATGTCCTCCGCCGACAGCACGACCACGCTCGCCGGCGTGTCGCCGACGCGCGTCTCGGTGCGGGTGGCCGTGACTGTGATGGTGTCCTGCACTTGGAAGAGGAGCACGAGCGCGGCGAGCACGCGCGGATTCTATTCGTGGTGCGCCGCGCGCGCCGGCAACTTCGTCGATACGAACAGCGCCAGCACGGCGAACGCGGCGCCGTACAGCAGCGCCGTCCGGTTGCCCTCCGTCGTCGCCTCGGCGCGGACCCGCGCCAGCTCCGGCTTGCGGAAGATCTCCGGCGTGCCGAAGGCGATGCTCGTCGGCTGGTCGTGCAGCACGCGCCTCACCTCCGCCTGCTCGGGCGGGGGCAACGTGCCGAGTGACGACGACAGGCGGCCGACGATCGTGTTCAACAACACGGCCCCGATGAGCGCGGCGCCCAGCGAGGCGCCGATCTGGCGAAAGGTGTTCGACACGCCGGAGGCCTCGCCTGCCTCGCTCACCGCGACCGCGGAAAGGGTCAGGTTGTTCACCTGCGACAGCACGAAGCCGAGACCGATGCCGTAGAGGGCGAGGCCGGGGACGAGCGACGCGATGCCGATGCCTTCGCGCAGGGAGAAGTGCAGCACGACCAGGGCAACGATCGAGATCACCAGGCCGATCTGCACGAGGCGTTTGTGCGTGATGTGCTTCGTCAGGACGCCGCCTAGCGGGGAGAAGATCAGCAGGCCGACCGACATCGGCAGCAGGGCGATGCCGGTGTGAAAGGCGTCGAGCATCAAGACGCTCTGCAGGAACACCGGCAGCGAGAAGATCACGCCGTTCTGGGCCAGCATCAGGCAGGCGGTGATCGACGAGCCGGCCAGGAACGCGGTGTTGCGGAAGAGGCGCATCGACACGATGGGCGTGCCGCCGCGCTGCTCGAGCCGCCGCTCCCACAGCGCGAACAGGACGACGATCACGAGGCCGGCGCCGATTGCGACCGGCACGACGGGCCGCGGCCCCCACCACCCATACGTCGGCGACTCGATGATGCCGAACACGATCAGGAAGAGGCCGAGGGCGGAGAGGAAGACGCCGACGACGTCGATCCGCTTTGGCTGCCGCGGCTGCGTGTCGTCGATGATGAGCGACCCGAGGAGGAGCGCGGCGACGACGAAGACGTTGATGCGGAAGCCCCAGCGCCAACTGAAATGCGTCGTGAGGAAGCCGCCCAGGATCGGGCCGACGGCGCTCGCCGCGGCGGCGATGCCGCCCCAGATGCCGAAGGCGAGGGCCCGGTCGTGGCCGCGGTAGCGCGCCACGAGGAGCGAGGCCGTGGCGGGCATCATCAGCGCGGCGCCGATGCCCTCGATGATCGACTCGCCGAGGAGCAGCGTCGGGATGTTGTTGCTGATGGAGGCGATGAACGAGCCGACGGCGAAGAGGATCGCGCCGAGGCAGAACATCCGCTTGCGGCCGAAGAGATCGCCCATCCGGCCGCCCGTGACGGTGAACGCGGCGAGGGTGAGCGAATAGGCGGAGATGACCCACTGCAGGCTCTGCAGGTTCGTGTGCAGCTCGCGGATGAGCGTGGAGAGCGACACGTTGAGCAGCGTCGTGTCGATGATGATGATGGCCAGGGCCAGCGACAGGACGAAGAGGGGTCCCCACTTTTTCATGCGACGGCGCAGCCTATACCATTCGCATCCGTGTCCGACTTTGATGCCCCGTGGTGGCTACGCAACCCGCACGCGCAGACGGTGTGGGGCCGCATCGCGCGTCC
>DATEOX010000532.1:0-56319 GCA_035273585.1 Thermoanaerobaculia bacterium | reverse complement strand
CACCGAGACCGGTCGGCGGCGCGAAGGAAGTACAGGAGTCTCATGAAACTCATGTCCCTTGGTGCCGCGCTCATCATCGCGGCGGTGGCGCTCAACGCCCCGCCGACGCCGACGACGCGGCCGACCCCGAAGCCGGCCGCTGTGCCGGTAATCGCGGTTGCCCCGTTCCGCGGCGCAGTGCTCTTCGACGTGACCGCGTCGCGCGAGGAGGCGAGGATCGCCGCGTCGCTCGATGACTTCGCGCCGATCTTCGATCGTCTGCGCATGTCGGGCGGCGAGATCGGCTTTGGCCTCATCCGCGAAGATTCTGACCACCCGCTCGTCCGCTGCTACATCCCGACCCCACCCGACGCCCCGACGCCCGCACCGCGCCCCGCGAACGGCGGCAACCTCTTCGTCAATGCGAACAACCGCAAGCGCGAGGACGCGGAGCGGAAGAAGTACGAGGCGAAGCGCCGCGCGTGGGAGGCCGAGGCGAACGCGCGCATCAACGCCTTCATCGTCGCCATCACGCCGTTCCTCGAAGTCCCCGGCGACGCCCCCGCAACCGACCTCACTGCCGCCGTCGAGCGCGGAGACCTCATGCTCGCCGAGCCTTCGGAGTTCACGAACGCGACGACCGCGATCATCCTCATCACCGATGGCCTGCACAATGCGACCGCGAAAACGACGCCGACGATGCGCTCCAACGCGCGCGTCGCGATCGTCAACGGCGTCGGGTTGATGGGCGCGCTCGCGAAGCTCACCCCGACGCCGCTCCGCTTCGAGTCCACGGCCGCCGCGGTCCGCTACTTCGCCGAGGACGGAGGTGCGCGTGTCCGCTAATCCAACCACGCTTAACGCCACGTCCAAAGGGTCGCCCGCGCACGAGGAGCGCAGCCGTCAGGCGCTCATCAAAGGCGCGAAGGCGATCAACGCCAAAGGCCACGACGTGCTCGATGCTGAGGGCAAGGTGGTCAGCGCGACGGCTGTCGTCAAGGACTATGAAGAGAAGAACGCCGATCTCCTCAAGGTCCACAGCAGCCTCGTCATGAAGTACATCGTGTTCCTCTTCGGGCTCGTCTGCGTCTACTGCCTCGATGTCCTGCTGTTCGGCGCGACGGCGGAGTACGTGGCGAGCCTCATCAGCGGCAACTGGATCATCGTGCTGCTGGCGAAGTACGGGGTGCCGCTCTTCTTCCTCGGCGTCGAGGTGCTGTGCTCCGTGAAGATGATCGAGGCGCGCGAAGCGCACGAGATGCAGAAGCAGAACGAGGAGGTGCCGAGCTATGGGTGGTAAGGGCGGTACCTACTTCGGCTGGGTTGCCCTCGGCATCGTCATGGCGCTCGTGATGCCCCTCACCGCGGTCGTTACGGCGATGTCCGTGCAGGTCGTCGCGGAGGACTCCGTGCCGCTCTTGATGCTCGTGATCCTCGCGATCATCAGCTTCGCGGCGCACTGCCTCATCCTCTTCGGCGGCAAGCTGGCCCACGCGAGCAAGACGTACTACTACTTCACGACGAAGCACACGCGGCTCTCGCAGGAACTGGCGGCGAATTGCGCCCTCGTGCGCAAACGGCTGAAGAAGCTCGAAGCCATCTTCATCCCGTACGTCCACCACTGGAAGAAGCACAACCAGACCTACGCGTACATCGAAGCAGGGCCGTTCGATAACGACGTCGCGGAACTGCTCTACCGGCACTTCCCGTATCTCAACCAGCGCAGGAAGTCCACCGACGACGGCCCCGACCACTCCGCGTAGGCGGGCCGTCCACGCGCGAGAACGAACGGGCGGGCCATGCGGCCCGCTCGTTTCGTCTGATAGGAGACATCCATTGATCGGTGACATCATCCGCCTTCTCATCGCGGCGGCCTGCGGCCTCTTCGTCCTCAGCCTGCCGCTCTCCAAGACCACCACCGGCGCGACGCTGCGGCGCTGGGCGGCCGTGTGCTTCGTACTCGCCCTCCTGCCGTCGCTTCTCCACGGTCTCTTCCGGGCAGCGACAACATCAACATCAGCGGCACCGGCACCGGCCGACGATTTCCTAACGACACTCGGCTGCATCGCCGCCGTCATCATCGCTGTGCTCCTCGCCTACGGCGTCTTGAAGCTGCGCAGCCGCTTCCGTGCGAAGTCGAAGCCGCGCGACCCGTGGGATGCGTTCTTCAACCGCGGCGGCGGCAAACGGCCCTTCACGATGAATCCGAAGGCAACGCGGTCACACGGGCCGCTCCCGTACTACGACGACGAGGACGACGACTGATGGCCGCCAGCTCGGATTGGTTCTTCGGCAGTCGCAAAGAATCGTACGCGCGCGCTCGGAGGAACACGGCGGCGATGGCGGCCGAGATGTGTGGTGCGGGAGACGAGGATGCGCTGGCGACACTCGGCGCGCTCGATGGGAACGACAGCTTTCTCCTCGGCACGATCGCGAGCGGCGAAGAAGTACGGATCGCCGCGCGCGAAGTCGGTCGGCACGGCATGGTATGGGGCTCCTCGGGAGCTGGCAAGAGCTACGGGCTCGTCATCATCACGAACGGCTGGTCTGCGGGCGGCACCCGCCGCTTGCAGATCATCGACCCGAAGGGCGAGACGTATTTGCTCAAGTCTCTTCACGTCGCGGCGCAGTACCTCGATCTTCCCGATCCTGAGCGCGACGCATTCGCCGCGCGCTTCCGCGTCTTCGACGTGACCGCCGACGCCATCACGCCCTTCAACCTCTTCGCGGTCCCGAAGGGCATGGCACCCGCGCTTCTCGCCGGTCTTCGTGCGGAGGCGACGCGGCACATGAGCGGGCATGACTACTCGGACATCATGGAGTACGGCGTGTTTCTGCTGTACGCCGCAGCCATCAACATGCAGTGCGGCATCACGGTCAAGTTCGTCCGCGCGTTCTTCCTCGATGCCGAATTTCGCATGCGGCTCATCCTGCCGAAAATCGCGGACGCGCGGCTGCGCGACTCCATCGAGCATATCGAGACAACGCTGCCGACGCAGACGCGGACGGCCATCGTGCGGCAGTTCGACATCCTGCTCTCAAGCACGCCGGCGCGCATCAGCTTCGGGCTCTCGCCTGCAATGGTGCACTCGCTTGCCCCGCCCGATGACCGGGCAACGGATTTCCTCGGCAACTTCGGCCCGACACCGCAGCGATCTCCCGCGCTCGCGAAGGCAATGGCGATCAACCGCATGATCGACGTGCTGAACGACGCGAATGTGCGCACGGAGATCACGCCGGAGATGGTCTTGGTCGAGGAGGTGGGCGTCATCGCGAAACAGCGCGTGGTCGCCGACTTTCTGCTGGAAGGGTCACGCACGCTGCGCTGGAAAGGACTCTCCATCGTCTGCGTCGCGCAAGACCCGGCGAACGCGATCCCGCGGGAGACCTGTACGGCGCTTCGGCTGAACTCGAAGTGGCTGCTCGCATTCGAGTGCGGCCAAGAGGAGGCGGGCTGGCTCTTCGACCACGTGACCCGCACGCCGGGCAAGAGCGAATCCGAGCAACGGCAGGCGTTTGCGCGTGAGATGGCGAAGCTGCCGACGCAGCAGGCCGTCCTCGTGAAGAAGGGACTCCCTGCCGTGCGCTTCCGCACCCACGACCTCGACGACCCCACGAAGCGCTATCCACGCGACCTTCTGACCGAAACCTTTGAGCGGGAGATCGCGCGCCGCTCGATGGTGCGCGTGCAGGACGCGGAGGCGCGGATTGCTGCGTGGGAAGCGGATCTCTTTGCGAGCTACGGCGGCGGTTCCTCGGCCGCGCCTGGGGCCGTACAAGCGCCGCAGAGCGGCGGCGCGGCGACACGTGGGATTTCAGACCTCTTCTCGTTCCTCAACCGCGCGCGGGGCAAATCGGACCCCAATCGGGGCGGGCCATGAATACGACACTTCGATGGATCGGTCTTGCCTTGCTCTACATCCTCGCAAGTCCCGTGTACCTCGTCGTGTTCATCCGCAAAGCCATGAAGTTCTCGCAGGGCGCAGCGCTCATGCGCAAGGGGTATATCGACTGCCCGCATTGCGGCGAGATGAACGCCTTGGACCTCCTTGCGACCTGCCCGAAGTGCCGGACGACGGAGTACGGCAACCGCCTCCGCTGCACGGCCTGCGGCGAGCAGTCGCGCAGCTTTGACTGCGACTACTGCAGCGTAACGATCAAGGCGCTCTGACGATGGCGACGATCAAGAAACATCGCATCCTCCCGCGCGACATCGAGGCGTACCTGCTCGTCGGCCGCTTCCGCATGCTCACGCGCCAGCAACTCAAGGCGTGGCTCTTCGCCGAGGTCTCAGAGACGATGGTGACGCGCTTCTTCGACCGCTCGACGGAGCGCGGCTACCTCGGCGTCGAGCGGCTGCAAGGCAATGGCATTCAGGTTTGCTGGCTTACGAAGAAGGGCCGCGACTTCCTCGTGGACGGCGGCCATGCGGCTACGTCTGACCTCTTCCCGGCGAGCGGCGCGGTACCAGCGAAGGATTTTGAGCACACCGTCGAAATCGTGAACGCGGCGCTCGCGATGCGACAGCGCACGCCCGCGCCGGACGAGCTTTTACCCGCGTGGGCCGTGCAGCGCCTCTTCGCCGGGAAGCTCACCGTCTGGCCGGATTTACTCTGCTTGTGGAAGCCGGATGGCGACGGTGGGTCAGCGCTCGCGATTGAGGTGGACTTGGGTGGCGAGCCGGTGAAGACCGTTCTCGTGCCGAAGACGCTAGAACTCATCGGGTTCCTCGCCGGCTGGACGACGGGCGCGCCCGCGGCGATCCTCCTCCTCACCGCCACAGCGCGCCGCCGCGACTCGCTGCGAGAGGCGCTTGCCCCCGCGATCGGCGACTTCCCGCTGGCCGTCGAAACGCTCGGTGTGTTCTCGGACGACATGCCCTGAACAGTGAACCGTCAAGGCCAGCTCACCGGAGACGCCGAGCAAGGTTATGCCGCCGCGCTGTTCGTATCATCAAATGCGGCAGCGACGCGACTATGCACCTTCGCCGCGTACTGTTCGGCGAATCCCTCCTTCGCGGCCGTTGTCTTTGCCTCGTGGTCTTCGCCTCGCAGAACACTCATGCGGTAGTGAACCCAGTGGCCGATCTCGTGCGGAATTGTCCGACAAAGCTGCGTACGCTGAACGGCCTCTATCGTGGAGGTGACTTTCCATCCTCGATCCGTCATCGTCACGTCGTGTCCGTCCCGTCGTAGCTGAGCAAGTTCCGCGACGTCCGCAGGCACGAGCGACGCGGGCCACACCAAGGATTCGGAAGGTTGAGGGGCGATGAGGTAGATGGTCGCCGCGTGCGCCACGCCGTCCTGTGTTGGGGCGAACTCGATATGCCCCCAGCGCGGTGACAGCATTCGTTCCTTTCGTGTCAATTGCCGGAAAGCGATCGCGTGAATACCAGACCAGTCCGAAGACGGGAGTGCCGAAAGAACGCGGATGACCTCATCGACGGTACAGGCGTGCATGAAGCCGGGTAGCGTCTCCTCGGTGATGAACACGATCTCATGACCGTCGATGAGGCGTCGTTCGGTCGCGCGGACAACAGACTTCCTTCGCAGGGGCGGGCGAAAGACATTGCTCCGCCCGCGCCCGCTGAGCGGTGTACCGATCCTGCGGTTGCGCCGTACTGGATTCCTGCCTGCTCGCATGCATCCACGCTACGGCCGAGAATTAGGGCACGTCAATGTGAGAGATTCAGCTCACCGACCCGGCCCTCGGCCACTACCACGATTGCTACCCGATCCGCGGTTGCTGCCGGACGGCCCGCCTTGTCGTTGTTGCCCCTTGGCGAGCTTCGAGTGTTCTTGACCGCTCGCCCCGATGTTGCGCTCGCGGCTTACCTGCTGCTTCGGTGGGTCCTGACCTGTTCTCCGACCAGCAGAGCGGTTTTGATCCGAAGTCCGCTGGTAGCCACCCTTTGTCTTGATCGATGGACTGCTTGAGCCTTTACGTCCCATAGGACGATTCCCTCCTTCAAAATAAGGAGTGCCACGTCAGCGCCTTTCCCTACCTCCATGCAGCAAGAAGGCGTATCGCGGTGCTAGGCGGAGAGCGTTCGCTTGCGGTCGAAACGCTCGTCGCGCTCTTATTCGCCCTGAACCGTGAACTCCAACCGTCAACTCGACTTCACGCCCCGAGTTGACGGTTGGGCCGTCGCGGAAGCGCGTAGAATCGCTCTCGTCCAACGTCCGAGGGTCTTCTATCAATGTTGCCGAAGGAGCTGCGTGCCCGCCGCCTCGCGCTCGATCTCTCGCTTGAAGACTTCGCGCGGCTGGCGCACTCCGAACTCTCGATCATCGCGGCGATGGAAAGCGGCGACACGCCGATTACGGCCGCCATCGTCGGCACGCTCATTCAACTTGAGGAATCCGGAGGAACCGTCAACTCGACTCAACGGCCGAGTTGACGGTTCGCTGCGTTCGGCACCGTATTTGACGTGTTTGCGTGCGCCGCGTGATCCCGTTCGCTCGCGCGGCCCTGCCTAGCGGCAAATCGTCAGGTCGCAGGTGCGGCTGCGTCTCGTGAGCCCTGGGGACGGCTCACTCACTTTACGAGCCTGACCTCCGAAGTCGAAAACACCCCGGCATTCTCAAAGAGTTTGAAGAGCCGCTCTACTCCACACAGTGCCGGGTTTTCTCCGTCCGAAACGACGCGCAAACAGCAGGTCGCCTCTTCAGGGGGGAGGGAAACACATGCCTTGGTTGCGGCGGCCTTACTCGTAATCAGGCTCATCGAGCGAGTGATGATCTGCGAATACAATTCCTGCTGCCTCGATCGGAGAGCGTCTCGCGCTCGATCGTTCTTTCCCTTTGCCTCAAAGTTTGCGAGCGTTGTCACTTCAACGTCCTTACGCCTCTTCGGGATCATCTGCATCCGATGCAGCAGATCGGCTTGGGCTTCCTCAAGCTTCTTCTTTTCAATCGCTGCCTCGTCATTCGCCGTATTGCAGTATTTCGCTAGCTCCGGGTCCGTCGTTTGCTTCGCTCCACAGCCGCGGTCCAGACCAACCTGAATGTTGTCGTCAAATTCCTGTGCCCTCTTGATGAGCGCAGGAACCTCCTCGTCCTTCATCGCACGTGCTTCTTTATCGATCGTCTTCGTAGTTTTGGCTAGGTCCAGGTTGGAGATCGCCAGGTTCGCATTCGATTCATCGATGAGCTTCATGTCACTCGGAACTTGTCGCAATTCGGCCATCATCTTTTGAAGCGCGACCTCGGCGTCACTCTTGGGTTCCTCTGCGTGAGCGCTTGCTGTCACCGCCATAGCGAGAGTTAGAAACATTGCGAGTACGGTTTTCATTTTGTCTCCGGGTGAAGAAGGGGCAGATGGTTGTCGTTTGGGACGATTCGCCAGGCGCGGATCGCGCCAGCCAACCACTATACGCTCGGGGGGATCCTTCGTTTTTCGGAGAGCCTGTTTATTTGCGACTATCGTCTTGTCGCATACCAGATCGGCGCTGGCGTTCCATCCGTCGCGCGATGCCATCATTAAGGTCGCGAAGGGGAAAGGGTAGTTCGTCCGGTGGTCGGACTTGGATGCGCCGCGCCTTGTACGGCTTCCCACGGTCGAGCCAGTAGCACGCGCCGATGGGCAGGTTCGCCAGCTCCTTCGTGCGCGCCGCGATCTCCTCGGAAGGCGTCAGGTACTCGATCTTGTCGTGGGCGTGAAGCCGGGGGCGCAAGACGTTCCCCTGCGGCTCGAAGAGATCGTGCGCAAGGTGCTGCGCTTCCTTCTGCGGGAGCCGGAAGAGGAACTGATGGCCGGCATTCCCGAGGGCGATGGTCTGGAAGCGCGTCGGGAACAGCGCAAGCGCCTGCGCCGCGAGCACGAGCGAGAGCCGGTACTTGCGCGCCGCGGTCAGGAGCACGTCGAGCGCGCCGTCTGATCCGGCGAAGGTGTGCGCTTCATCCACGAGAAGGGTGTACGGCGTGCGCTGCTCGGGCGGGATACCTTCACGCCGGAGCGCGCCGAGTTCGAGCGCGTTCATGAGGAGACGGCCGAGAATGTCGGCGGTCGGGCCGAGGTAGCCTTTCGCGAGGTTCACGAGGAGGGTGCCGCCACGATCCATGATCGCGAGCGGGTCCACGGTGTTCGTCGGCTGGCCGAGGAAGCGCTGCACGGCCATCGAGCCGAGGAACGGCTCAAGTTTGTTTAGGACGGCGGGGACGAAGTTCTCCTCGCGGTTCTTGAACCGCTCATGGAAGTAGAAACGCACATCCGCGGATGCTGTCGCGAGGAGCCGACTGCGAAGCGCGGGGATGAGGAGAAAGGATCGCAGCGTGTCGATGGTTGCCGGCACCTCGCTCTCGATGCACGCCCGAAAACTGAACCGCAATATCTCCTCCACCTTCACACCGAAGTTCCAGCTCCGCGCCTCCTCGTCGCCATAGAGCCGCTTGAAGATGCCGATAAGGAGATCGACTTGGCGGCCGGGATCGACACCGGGCAGCGGCTTCAAGGGGTTCCAGCCCGGCAGGAGCTCAGGCCGTGTGAAGTCGAGAATGGTGAGGTCGGGAATCTCGGCGTGCAGCGCCCAGGCGGTTACGCGCTGGAAGAGATCGCCGTGCGGGTCGATGAGCGCGCACCCGCGCCCCGTCGCGAAGCACATCCGCGCGAGCTGTTCGAGGAGCGAGGACTTTCCGGTGCCGGTGGACCCGAGCACCAGCGCATGCCGGTCGAGGTCGGAGGCGAGAAGCTGCGCGTCGAGCTTCCCGTGCGTCGGGAGCTGGTAGGTGCCGATCGGGAAGCCGTGACCCGCCCGCTTCTGATGCTCGCCGTAGAAGCCGTCGTTATCGAGGTAGAACTGCTGGACCTCCTGCATGCGGCGGGTGGCGTCGGTGTCGAAGCGAAAGCGAATGGTGCGTGGCATATCAATGGAGGAGGTAGAGGATGAGGAGGCACGCCACCGCGATCAGCACGGCGAGGCCGAGGCGAAACATCGGCCAGCCGAGGATATTCAGCTCGCGCAGCCGCACCTCGCCGTGCTCGACGATGGACGCGGGCTCGGGATCACGGACGACATGCTCGCCACGCGCACGGACGACGAGGCCCGCGCGGTGGAGCCGCCATATGTGCCAGCGGAGGCGGAGTGCTGGCAGGCGCAGGTCGCGGATCATGCGCTCCTCGCTCACGCTCGCGATGTCGCCGCCCCATTCGTGGCTGCGGACATAGAGGTAAACGAGGAAGCGCGTGCGCGAGTGCAGCGGGAGCACGTGCTCAAACCAGTGTGCCGGAACGTCGTACTCGCGGCCCATCGTCGGCCGGGCGGCGACTTGGAAGACCAGTACGTCCGTGAAGTAGCCGTTGGCGAGGCGGTAGACGAGCAGGCGCTCTTTCGAGAGCTTGTGCATCCACCACCAAATCCGCCACGGCCGCGCGCGCAGCAGCCATACGAGATCGTCCACCTTGAACGAGCCCATGCCCGCCGTCTGGCGGAGCGCGCGGAGCGTCACGTAGAGCATCGTGGCGTTCCTGCCAACACGCGGGATGAGCGAGAAAAGATGCGCGAAGTCCACCGGCACCGTGACGATGCCTTCGGCGGCGGCGCTCCGCGGCGCGAGGAAGTAGATGCGTGTTGCGTCAGGATCGTTGGGCATGGCGGCGGGTGGTAGGAGTGCGCGGCGCGGAGACGGTGATGGTCTCCGTCCAGGCGCGGAAGACGCGAACGAGGTGCGGGTCGGGAAGCTGCTCGCGGTCGCCGCAGCTCGTCGCGACAAGCGGGCGCAGCGCATCCGTCCGCGCGTGAATGAGCCGCGTCACGCTCTCCGCCGCGAACTCGACCCGTTCAAGAACCAGCAGGCCGGTGTCGAGCGCGGCCTTCGCATGCGTCGTCGTGAGGCGGTCGCTCGCAGCAATCAGGATGTGCGTGCGGCCTTGCTGCTCGGCTTCATGCACGGTGAAGCGCGCGGCCGCGCTCAAGAGCGCCGCATCCGTGCCGGTGAGGAAGAGGCCGCGTTGCGGCTTGCCCGTGCCGTCGAGGTGCGCGAGCCAGCGACGAATGCGCCAGCGAACCTTGTACGGGATCGCGGCGAAGGCCGATGTCGTCGCCCCCTTCCGCCGCTTCGCGAGGCGCGGCGGCGCTTCGATGAGGAGGTAATGGAGGATGAGGCTCTGGACAACGGGACTCCCGCCGAACGCCATGCCGATCTGTACGAGGAGCGGCTGTGAGATCGGATCTCGCCCGGAACGGACGTGGGAGAGCGTTGTCGCATCAATGCCGAGTTCGCGGGCTAATCGGCGGCGGGACCACCCCCGCTCGCGGGCGATACGCTCCACTTCCCGCACTAGCAAGGAGGCGTTCATCGTGGAGGGTTAGAGCGGGGTGAGGAAGGTGCATCAAGGGGGGCGATGGAGCGACCTGCTACATACATTGTGACGGCATACTTCTTTCGTTTTGCAAGCCACTGACGGAGCACTGGACAGGGCTGATGATGCGTGTTCCTGTCGTAATCATTTACAACAACCCCTCTCTTTCGGCCGTGAAGTCGCACCGTAGACTCGACTCCACGGTTTGGTCGGCGTAAAGCGTTGATTTCCGGTCGGATACTCCGCATCGGAGAGGGGGTATTAGGGAAAGGTTTTCTCGATTTCTTTCTGAGGAATCGGTCGTCGTTCGTTTGGTTGAGGGTCGGCGTGATGGTCAATGTTGGTGGAGACGCCGGGCGGCGGTTTTGAGCCGCCCGGCCGGGCATCCGCCGACCGCTTTAGGGAGACGGATGTTGGGGTGGTTCGGAGGGGGGTTCTTCGATCTCGGGAGCATCGAATTCCGCGGCGTACTCGATCGGGGGAGAGGAGAGTTCCGCAGTCAGTTCGTCGCGCGCGAGCTGGTGCGTCGGCGCGCCGCAGGACGGGCAAACCTCGGCGCTCAGCGGCACGCGGGTCTGGCAGAGACGGCAGTGGGTGAAGTCCATCGTCGGAGGAGTTAGCGGCGGCAGAAGCGGCACGGCATCGGGCGCGGCGAGCATGAAGTGCGTGAAGCGCTCGACGCCCTCTTTGCGGGCGAGTTGCGCGAGCTGGCCGATACGCCGCGCCGCGCGCTCGCCGCTCACCGTCACGAACACATGGAAGGCTGCGAAGCCGAAGATGCGTTGCGCGATCTCGGGTGTCTCCATCCACGTCCGGTACGTCCGGAACTTCCGCGCGACTACCTCGCCGCCTTCGGTGCCGCGGTCGTGCTCCCCGAAGATGAGCTGCGGCGCGCCACCGCGCTCGAGAACGAGCACGTAGTCCGGCTGCGGCATCGGCCGCCACTCGATGTGCTCGGGGAACGGACAATCCCAGCTCGACAGCCACAGGACGCGCTCACCAGAGCGACGCAGCCAGGCAATCAGTACATCGTTCGCCTCCTCGGTGTGTGCAAGGAACAGCGGGAGTACCCCGTCCTCTAGCTTCCACGGCTGGCGCGGCGTGGGGGGCGTCATGAGCTGAACAAGCGGCCCGAGGATGGTTCCCTCCGTTGCCGCCGTCGTCACGGCGTCACCCCACAGGAGGGCTCGCCGTGTCGGGTGGGCGTAGCGAGGTGCGCCTCCTCCCGCGACCGGCCGCTCCCACACCTCAATCCATCCCTGATCGCGCAGCCGCCGCAGTCGCCGGCGCGCGACGGTCTTGTTTGCGGAGAAGTACGTCAGCCGTGCGAGCTGGTCGAAGGACAGGATGCGCATGCGCACGAGGTGGAGTACCGCCTGTCGGTCGCGCGAGACTTCCGGCCCGCCGAGGGAGGGGTGTTCCGCAGGAGGTGGGGGTTGTTCCGTACCCACGTCGGGGGTGTTCTGCGGGGTGTTCTCCCGGCGATACGTGTTCCGCAGGTCGAAAAGTGGCTTTCCTCCATCACTTCGCAGGGGGTTCGCGCCCTGACTATTCATGTCCGGCGCGATCTCGGCGGAGAGCGGCGACGGTTCGGGCGCGAGCCGCGGAGCCGAGGTCTCGGGCCGGTCGTTTGGCGAGGGTGAGGGTGGTGTTTGGCGATCCATAGGACGCGGTGATGAGCAGAGGCGGTTGCATTGCAAAGCCTAGGCGGGCCGTTCCGCGTTCAGGAGACCGGTTGGATCGAATGTGCTGAATCAGCACACCTGAATGAGACAGAATCGCGCCCACAAGCCGCGAACCTCTCCACGTCGAGTGCGGAATCCCCACTACCGCCTTCCTTGGCGTTCGCGGAGTGCTACTCGCTCGCTATCGTGGAGGCATGGATGACGCTCAACGACCCGCGGGACACATAATCAAACCGGCCGAGGTGCCCGCGTTCTCGCCGGAGTTGGAGCATGACTTAGCGGAGACGGTCACACGACGACTCGGGCACACGCCGACGCCCGATCAACTTGCCGCCTATCGGCTGTATCTGTATACCGTTGCGGAGGAGCTACTACGGCGCGTCGAGGCCGCGCTCCGCGACATCCCTCCTACATCCCCATCATGCCCCGAGCCGCCATCTACGCGCGCCGATCAACAGACGCTGAGGACAAGCAGGTTCAAAGCCTCCCCGCACAGCTCTATTGGGCGCGAGAAATCTGCGGTCGAAACGGAATCGTAGACCCGCTCATCTTCGAGGAGCGGAGGTCGGCGAAAACACCGGGCCGTCCCGAGTTCAACAAACTCCTCGCCCGCATTCAGAAGGGGGAGATCGACACGGTGATTTGTTGGAAGGCTGACCGTCTCGCGCGCAACGCGCTCGACGGCGGTTCGATCCTCTATGCGCTGGAATCCAAGAAGCTCGCGCGCATCATCACATCGGATCGAACATACTCAGGGCAAGCAGACGAAGAGTTCATCCTGCATCTTGAACTCGGACTCTCCGCGAAGTTCTCGAAAGACCTCTCGAAGAACACGCAGCGCGGCATGGAGGAAAAGTGGCGACGTGGTGAGTGGACCGGCATCGCGCCGCTCGGCTATTTGAACCGACGCGATGAACGGAATCATGGAACGATCGTCGTGGACGGGCGCACAGCCCCCTACGTGCGTCAGCTCTTCGAGTTAGCAGCCACGGGGAACTACTCGCTGCTGCGGCTTGCGCAACTCGCAGAGGAGGAGTGGCGGCTGAATTTCATTCGACGCCGACGCGCGAACTCGCGCCGCCGCGGAATCCCGCTCAACACAATCCAGCGCATCCTTCGCAATCCGTTCTACGTCGGGATGATGCGGATAAAAGGACAGTTGATTCCGGGGACCCATGCGCCGCTCATCACCAAGGCGGTCTTCGATCGCGTGCAGGACGTTCTCGCTGGGCGGCGCGTGATGGCGGAACGTCCGCAGAAGAAAATATTTGCGTATGCAGGGCTCATTCGCTGCGGCGCGTGCGGCCGACGCCTCACCGCATACACGAAGACGAAACCGAGCGGTCGTCGCTACACCTATTACATCTGCTCTAATCGGTCGAAGAGGCGCTGCACTGAACCGCAGATCGTGGAGCAAGTCTTCACCACCGCGATCGAAGACGCGCTCATGCACATCATCCTCACGCCGGAAGACAAGGAGAATTGCCTCCGCATCGTCGGCGAGCTTGCGGCCGCGCGGCTTGCGACCGCCGGCGAGGAAAAGGATCGACTTATCGCTGAGATCGCGGCCTTTGAGCGACAGAACAAGCGCCTGCTCGACCTCCTACTCGAAGGGGCGATCTCACAGGACGACTACAACTACAAGCGTGCGGAATTGAATGAGCAGCTTGCCGCAGCGCAGATGAAACTCGGCGTTTTCAGCGAGGACCTACAGCAGAGGATAGAACTCGCTCGCACCTTCTTCTATGCGCTTCCACAAGATGTTTCCGATTTTCAAAGCGCGCCGAACGAAGGAAAGAAGGGTATCGTCCGGGGCTTGGGGTTAGAACTCGTCGCGGAAGATAAGAATGTGCGAGTGCAAGCGGAAAAGCCGACAGCGATCCTGATGGATCGGTCGGCCTTTCCCATATGGGGTCAGGTAGTGAAAGATGTTATGACCTACTTTCTGGAAACGTCAACTCCCTGTTTCTTCGGAACACCTAGTACCGATCAGACGATGGGAGGATACGGTGCGGCCGACGGTGCGGCCGCCTGAGGATAGGTCACGCTTGATTACTGCCTTCGCGCGCCGCCCTATTCTCCTGGTCGCGTGCGCATATCACGGCGTTTGAGCGGCAAGCCGATAAAGAGCCGCGTATCCCGAGCCTTCGGTGACGTCCGCCAAGTACATACCATCAGGACTCAGCGCCATATCCGCCGACTGATGCATGGCTCCATTCTTTGGAAGGCGCACACACGAGCCACCGTTGCGCGGGCAGACTAGACGAACGCCGAAATGATGAGATCCGAAGGCTAGCTGGTCGCGCCCTAGCGCGATACTATCGAGTGGAAAGAGAGACTCGGTTGCTTTAAAACGCCGAGCTGACTGTATCCTTTCTCCCAGCCCGCAAATCACCTCGACGTCCTTCGCGAGCGCAATTGCTATACACGTGTGCCCATCGGTCTCGGCAAACCCCATTGCTACGTGAAACTGCGCGAGCGGGTAGACGCGCAATAGAACAAGTCGCCCGGTCGCTCGCTCGACAATACGGATCGTATCTCTGAAGAGGTCGCCGTCACCAACGGCATAGGCAATGTACTTCTGACTGACAGCTAAGCCATTCACGCCGATGCCATCAACCGACGATCGCCATAGCTCTTTACCATTTTTCGTATCGAGCGAGACAACCGTCTTGAAGTCGTCCGTTGTGTACGCAATCGCGCCGAGCCCAGACGCGACTCGCACCTGTCCCGTCGAGGACGGGAGGTTTGTGCTATGCAAGCTTGAACACGGTTTCCCGGTGTCCATGACGAGCAGAGACTTTCGTGCGACTCCCCAACAAGAGCCATCATCGGAAAAACCAACTCCACTGATGAACGGAGCGTTGCCGCCCTGAGTGTCCTTGATGATTGCTGGTTCCTGGCGCTTGGCCTTACATCCGCTTATTGCCGCGAGAGCCAGAACCGCAATTATCATCGCTCGCTTGGGAAGACTGACCATTCAGTGGCCTCCTTGAAAGCATGACGCAACTCGATGGCGCGCGTCGGCATTCTGGATCGCGGCTGGCAGTTCCGTCGTCGCCATACGAATCCAGATAAACCCAAGCGAATTGTCATCGAAACTACGCCCACCGAACGCGTCATCGTGAGGCGTAACGTTGTACTTTGCAAAGATGCGTGTAACTTCAGCCGTCGCCGGATAGAGCCATAACTCAATGTTCTGATACTCGCGCCGCTGGCCCTGTGCGAGAACCGTGAGCTCATCGTTGAACTCAGTCGCAATCCTGTCGAAAGCTTCCTGTCGGCTCGGCGCAAGCGTCGGTCGTGCAGTGTTGAGCGCAGCTTGGAACGCGGCGACGTTATCCTTCAGCGTTGCGGCTGTCGCCCCTGTCGGGCGACTACAGAATGCTTGCGCAGTGACGGCGTCGAGGTGGTCCATCTCTGTGGTGTGGCGCGATCGGCAAGCCGCGCTAATCAACAGGAGCAGGCCCAGCAGGATGAGGGCCGATGCCTTGTGAACGGTTATGTCTCTCCCGCGACCGCCCACCTGTCTCGTGGTATCGACATCGCTAGTTGATCTCTGCATTTTCGCCTTCCTTCATGGAAGGAGAGGCGTAAGTCGTACATTTCCCTACCGGGACACCGTTTGGCAGCAAACAAGAGGGGCGGCCGAAACCGGCCGCCCCTAATCGAAACTACTCCTTGCGATCCGAGACCGTCGCGAGCAGCCGCTTCGCTCTGGGCGCGTGGCTCCCGCCGGTCTCGTAGACCTCGATCACGTCTGCGCCGTCGCGAATCGTGCAGACGACCTCTACCCCCACGTTCCAGCCGCGGGTGTGGGATCGCATGCCCGAAGCGCCGAGGCGCGACGCGCGACCGCGCGTACCTTCGACTTCGCCGTAGAACCGTGCCATCGCATCAGCCCTCCGGCTACGCCCGCGCCCGCACGACTTTCGCCGCGGGGCGCACGACTTTCCGCACCGAGTGTGCAGCCGTCGCTTCCTTCGCTTTGGGTTTGCCCGCAGCTTTGGCCGCGATGCCGGCGCGCACCTTCCTCTCGATCGCCTTGGCGTCGATACCGAGTTGCGCGATCACCTTGGCGAAGACTGCACGCTTGCCGGCGTCGGCATTGGGACCGGCCCAGGTGTGCATCAGCGCGTCGATGACAAACGCCCGCTTCTGCGCGTCGTTCATTTTCGCGACGAGCTTCTTGCCCGTCTCCTCGCACTTGCCTTTGAGGGCGTCGCGCTTGCCGCTGAAGCCGTGCCGCGGGAGCACGTCTTCGAGCTGCCAGCCTTTCTCCTCGATGACGATGGACGCGAGGAGGTCGATCCACTCCGAGAGGCCGAGCTTCGCCTTCGGGATGGCCGCCGCGAACGCCGCGAGGGTTGCCTGCCGCACGGCGCGGTCGAGCTTCTGCTGCTGACGTGCTTCACGCTCGGCGTCATTACTCGCCGGGCGCTCTGCTTTCCGCCGCAGGAACTCGTGGCCCGAGGCGTCGAGCGCGGCCGAAAGCTGCGCCTTCGGGAAGACGCGGCGTAGACGGCCGTTCACGAACGCATGCACCGTCGAGCGCTTCGGCTCCGCGGCGAGGAGCTGGTCGTAGGTGCGGCTCTTCGGATCGTCGGCGCACTTCGCCTCCAAGTCCACGTAGCCGTCCGCGACCTGCGGGTTGCCGAACGGAAAGACCTCTTTCACCTCGCGCGGGGTGAGCAGGACGGTTGCTCCCTGCTCACGGAGCCGCTTGAGGTGATTCTCGATCTTGAGGCGGTAATCCGCGAGGTTCGTGCAGACGTTCTTGCCCTGCACATTGCCGAACAGGTCGCGATCGTTGCCGGAGCGGAACGGGCACTTGGCGCACGCGCCGAGGGGCGAGAGCGTTGGGTCTGCCGTGTCGAAGGGCGCGTTCTCGAGGACGGTCATAAACTCCGTCTCCACGATTCGGCGCGCCTTCGCGATCGGGACGGCCCCTTTCGCGACCTTGGACGAGTAGTGCGGTTCGAGCGGGTGCTCCACGATGATGCGTTTGAGCGCCTGCTCTTGCAGCTCGGCGTTCGGGATGAGGCCGATCAGCTCCGCGTGCTCCGCTGTGATGACGCCGGCCGCCAGCTCCTTCTTCACCTTCTCAGGCAGAGAGGTAAGAGTCAGGCGCGCTGCGACGTGCGAGGGCTTCTTCTTCACCTGGTCGGCGATGTCGCGGGTCGAGAGCCCCAGCTCGCGGAGCGCGGCGTACGCATCCGCCTCCTCAAGCGGAGAGAGATCGACGCGCTGCGCGTTCTCGATGAGCTGCACTTGCCGGACTTCGCGATCGGTGAACGCGTGAACGATGACGGGGACGGTGGTGAGCTTTGCCATCTTCGCGGCGCGCGAGCGGCGATGCCCGGCAACGATCTCGTAGGGCGTCTTCTCGTCCTCGATGCGGCGGACGAGGAGCGGCTGCAAGATGCCGCGGTCGGCGATGCTCGCCGCAAGCTCGGTCAAGCCTCCTTCGTCGTAGTGTTTGCGCGGGTTGAAGGGTGACTCGCGAAGCTGCGCGAGCGAGACGGACTGACAGCGTGCGGCCTCGGGTTGGGCCATGACTATCTCCTTTTCGGTTGTCGGTTGTGGGTTGGTTAGTGGTGGTAGGCGTCGTGGCAGGATTTCGAGCAGAACGCTCCGTCGTGCCACTGCATCCGGGGGCGTATCGCGTCCGGCTCGGTGCCGTAGCGGTACAGGAACGACGTGTGGGATCGACGCGACACCCGCACGTTGCCGCACCACGAGCAGGTCTGCCCAGATGCGAGCGGGCGCACGACTACGCGCCTGAGCGTGGTGCGTGCGAACGGGTCACGTGCGAGCTGGCGCATGGCGGGCGTCCTTTCGCGGCACGCGTCGAGTGCGGTGGCGGGTGAGCTGACAGCGGGGCAGGCGGCGGTAATGGCGGCGTGTTGGTCGGGATCGCAACTGTTCTCCTCCTCTCGTTTTTCAGGTGCGCTTGGAGCGCCCTCGCGCGACCGGCACACGGAGGTCCGGGAGAGGTCCGCACGTGCGATCCGGCGTCAGCGGTCGTCATCAAAGGGGGTGACGTGGTTGCTGCCCGGATCGGGAGGGTGCCTATCTCAAGGGGATCGTGGTCGGCCGCGCGAGAGCGCCGTGTGCGCTCTCCGAGAGGAGACCGAGATGTGAAGGGTCGCTCGGGTGCGAGAACAGCCTCATTCAACCGCGGACGAGGGCATTGCGACGATCTTCAAACATCGTCAAGTGGGGATTCACCACTGCCATCGCTCTCGTGAGCGGTGCGCCCGTTCGTGGGGATTTCCCACGACGGGATTTCTGCGCCGCTGCCGTCCCGTTCTCGACGCGCGATGATCCTCTGGACAATTCAGCACTTCGAGGCATGGAAGGTTGCGCAGCGCGCAGGTGTCCTTCGCGCCTCCGAGGAACATTCACAAGCCACCGACCGCGATACCGCGTCGATCTTCCGGCCTGCGTACGAATGGATAATCACAGAGATGCGGCGGCGCGTAGGGGAGCCGCCGCCCGGCGTCTTGTATCCCTTGTGGGCGTGGGCGCAATGCGGAAACAGCCATGCACCGAAACCTGATCTCACGGAGCCAGGTCATCTCCCACCCGGTACACCGGGCATCTGCATTGAGTTTGAGATGCCCGGCGACCATGTACTGCTGTCTGATTTCGACCTCTGGCATTTCGTCTTCGGCCAGAACACGTACATCCCATCCACGATTGAAGTGATTGAGCTACCGGACGAATTCAGCGCGATCGATCAGCACGTGTACAGCGCAGAGGAAATCCGCGCGAGCTGGAATCGCATTTTCGATCTCGACTTCGCCGCGCATGACGTGGCATTTCCACGCGCCCAGAAGTGGATACAGGCGGTCATGTGGGAAATGCCGCTGCGCTCTGTGCGCGTTGTCGACGCATTTATTGCACGGTGACGCGCGGCGCACGCTGCGCTGCACTACAGCGCGCGTACCATTGTGCAAACACTCATGTAGGTGTATTGTGAATTGATATCGCTTCGCCCCGCCGCCACTCCCTCCTAGTCACACATACACTCATTTAACCCCCCACCACCATGCGCGAGAAACCGCGCGATGGAGCAGAGACTCCACAAGCACAGTACGAGAAACTCCTAAAGCAAGGGATTGCCGTGCAGAAGGAGTATGAGTCACTAAACGCTCGCGTCGGCAAACTGTATGACGATGGCAAAGAAGACGAAGCCGAAGAACTCGGCGAGGAGCGGGAACAGCTCGAAGACAGCATGACGAATTACATGAGGCAGCGCGTTGAACTCATTAGGACGATTGAGAATCTAAAAACAATCGAAGATGCCTTCCCGCGCGTTCGCACCGTCACCAAGGAGGAGAGGAAAGAGGTTGACGCCGCAGAGCTAATCCGGCTTTTCAATGCAGGGAAGATCGGCCAGGACGATTTGCGCGCCGCCGGCGAGCAGATGCGCTCCAATGAGCCCGAGGACTTGTCTGATAAGGAAATGAAGGCTTACGCAACCGCGCGCGCCGAGCTTGCGGTCGAAATGGGATACGAGAAGCCGAGCAAGGGAGAAGGCTGGTTCGAGGCGCAGCGAAATGGCGTGAGCTTCTCGATGAAGCATTTTGCCTTCCCCAGTGACTATGGCATCACAGGTAATGATCGCATTTCTAAAATCGGCGTCTCTGTGATGCGTGGAAAGACGACGGAGAGCGTTATGTATTATGACCGCGGATGGGACAGCGCGTGCACTGATCCCGAGGTTCAGCGCGAGATTGATCGTGCGCTTGCTATTTTCGGGTGATGATCGAAAGAGAGAAGGGCGGTCGGCTGACGCGCCTACCGTCTTCTTCTTTGCGTGGCGTTCCTCGCGCTAATCATCGCGTTCGCGGTCACTGCGCGCGAGCGTAAGTGCGCGGGTTGCTTCCGAGTCGTCAACTCGTGACAACGAGGAATCCGCCGCGGATCACGATACGGCCCTCCGCCACGAGTCCATTGATTACTTGCGCGACCGTCTGCTCGATCTTCTCCCCTGTCCGCTGGTACCCAAACACGCGCGCCGTCTCCCGCTTGAGATCCGCATCGTTAATGCCGCGCGAAGAGCGAATGACAAGTATCGCCGCCTCCGCGATTTCCTCGGGGGCAACATGCTCGATTGCACGGAGGGGCTGGCCAGGCGCGGGTCGTCGTGGTGTTACCGCCCGAACGTTTGTCGGCCACAAGAAGCTCTCACGCCGTGCGATGGCACCGGCTCGCACGGCGGCAGCGACGGCACGGAGGATCGTCTTCTCGACGATGTGACCAGCACGCTGAAGACCGTGAGCACGCGCGATGCGGACAACGACAATGTCTTCATGGACGGGCGCTTCCTGTGCAACAACTGCAACGATCAGATCGCGAAGTGCCGCTGCACCGCCGTTATAAAGCGCGTCGCGATGTCGTTTTGGGAGCGTCGCCTCGACGTAAACACTAATCGCGTCACTGTATGGTGGGTGCTCTTGATGAACGAGCGGTGTTATCGTAGGTGCGGCCGGCACATCGAACTCACTCACAATCGACGGCTCGTCGGGAGCAACCGGCTCAGGGAGAGCATCAGCGAGTCCGCCGACCTCACCGCGCTCGCGCAGTTCCTGTAGATGACGCAGAAGGCGCTCGACGGTAGAGCGGCGGTTCCGAATCCAGTCCGTTGACCAGATGCGATAGATCTTCCATCGACGCTGTTCCAAAACGGTTTGGCGTAGCCGATCCCGATCTCGTGCGACGCGCGACGAGTGATATGCAGCTCCGTCGCATTCGATACCCACGAGATAGTGTCCCGGCTCACTCGGATGTCGCACAGCGAGATCAATCCGGTAGCGCGACACACCGACCTGACAATCGACGTCGTAGCCTGCGTCGCGCAGGACGGATCGCACACTTTCCTCAAAGGGTGATTCGGGTTCCGCAAGCGCCGAAGTCATCTCATCGGGAAGAACGCCGTCCTCGGCGTATTCGAGATACCGACGCAGCACCTTGGGGCCACGCTTCTGAACCGCGGCGACGTTGATCTCTCCACCGCGAATCGACGACACAACGATCATTTGGCAGCGCGCTCTCGTGAACGCAACGTTCAGGCGTCGCTCGCCTCCATCCGTGCTGACCGGACCAAACTGGAGAGCGAGCTTCCCGCTGGCATCTTTCGCGTACCCGATGGAGATGACCATTGCGTCGCGTTCGTCGCCTTGGACATTCTCAAGCGACTTGACGAAGAACGGGTCTCCCTCGCTCGTGCGGAGCTTCGCATCCAGATCCGGCCGGCTGTTGAGGAGATTCTGGATCTCCTCGTCGATCGCCTGTGCTTGCGCTGTGCTGAGCGCAATCACGCCGAGTGACTGGTTGGGGAACTGTTCAAGATGCAACTGGACAACGTGCGCCACGCGGCGGGCTTCAGTCCTGTTTGTACGCGATGCGCCGCGGTCATACACACCGTCAGCGACATATTCAAATCGGACACCGAGGCCACGTGGGGGCGCGACGCTGGGTGAGGGAAACGTAATGAGTCGGTTGTCGTAGAACTCGGCATTGCTGAACGCAATCAGACTTTCATGCCGACTGCGGTAGTGCCAGCGAAGCGGACGTGACTCCATGCCCGCTGCTTCACAGTCTTCCAAGATACTTTCTAACGGCTGCTCTGCGATGTCCTCCTCGCCGCCGTCGTCGACGCTCCGTTCAAAGAATCGCGACGGCGGCATCTGTTTCGCGTCACCCGCGACGATGAGCTGACGTGACCGGAAGATGGTGCCGACCGCATCCTCAATCGGCATTTGCGATGCTTCATCGAAGATCGCGACATCAAAGTCCACCGCATCCTTGGCAAGGTACGTCGCCACAGAGAGAGGACTCATGAGCAGGCACGGCGTGAGGTCCAGGATGATTCGACCGGCCTCTTGGAAGAGACGACGGAGCGGCGCATGCCGACGTTGTTTCGCGATTTCGCGCCGCAAGAATCGACTCTGCCCTGCTCCCGCGCGATTGAGGTCGGGACGGCGGGAGGAGACTGCCGCTTGAACGCGGCGTCGATGAATTGACATGAGCGCGGTGTCGAGCTTGCGGAAGCGCGTGATGAGATTCTCGTGATCCGCGACGTTGAACCGGCGAAGCGGCGGAAGCCCTCGGTAAATTGCGTCGAGCTGACGGACGCGAAGAACCTTGAGGAGGACGTGCTCGAGATTGTCCGCGGAGATACGTGCCGCTCGCGCCGAGTCAAGGAAGCGCTGAAGGCCGCTTTCTGCGCACTCTGCAACGATCTCGGAGTAGTGCAGCCAGTCCCCGAGATCGCCAACGCGATCGGCACGGACGCGCGCCCATTCCTCGACCGTGCTTAATGGCTGCTGCTGGAGACTGGTGCAGACTTCCTCTGGAAAGAACTCACGCAGCCGCCCGATCGCCGCCTCGAAATCGCGAAGGCGCTCCTGATGGGATCGAGCCGCGACCGCCGCTCGGTCGATGGAGCTCGCGTCGCATGCAGCGTCGGCCAGAGAACGATTGGTGCCGCAGTGTTTGCGGAATCTTGCTGCCCACGCGAGCGCAGTATCAATCGCGCTGAATGAGGTGTCGAGTCCCGCGTACAGGTGCGCCAACAGCGCCCGAGAATGCTCCTCACTCATCCGCACGCGTTGTTCGATCTCGTGCGCGACAACAAGATCAGCGAGTGCTTCGACAGCATTGGTCAGGGGGGTCGTTGCCGGGACACGCATCTTTCCCCGCACGATCGCCGCGGCGGAGATGAATCGTTCCAACGGCAGAAGCGTCGTGCGGCAACTATCGCGAACATGCGCAAACGACTGCGCATCAATCGTCGGCAGGAACCGGCGCACGTCGCTGTCGTCTAGCCGCGATGCACACGCCTCGCAGAGCGCTTGGAGTTCCGTGGCCGTCGAGGAAATCGTCATGTCTCCCGATACGAGGTGCCCACGAATGATCGGCCGCTGAAGCGCATCAACGAATCGATCGTGTAGACCTTGCATGGCGGTCAGGCGCGCATCGAGGCCTTTCCAGTCGGTGCCCTCACCGGCATACAAGGCTCCTAAGGTGTTCACGTGCTGCGTTCGGCGATCCGCGAACCATTGCTCGATCGAGAGCAGCTTTGAGACCTTCTGCACAAACCCCGTCGCGTCCGTGTACGAAAGCGCACGGTCGGTGCGGAGCGTCGAGCGGAGGTCGCGCAAGAGTCGCCAGTAGGCTGGACGCAGCCAACGGAACCGTCCCCGAAATGTTGTCGTAAGCGCGTTGTGGTACTCCGCGATTGGGAGCGTCTGAATGCGATCCGTGAACTCTCGCTCAATGTGTTGTCGCAGCAGAGTGGCGCGCTGGTGCTGGCGCTCACATTCCGTCACCTCGGCGCGCAATTCGACAAGACTCGCCCGATCAAACCAAGTGGGCTGTGCCTGCCCCACGCGCGCAATTGAAGATGCAAGAAGCACAAGTTCGCGCGCAGCCTCGAAATCGCTTGGCGTAGGCTCACCAAGGCTCATCGCGAGTCGTGCACCCACCGAGAGGACTTGCGCAATCGTTTCGTCGAGACCACGCAGTACCGTCGCGATTGCGGAGGCGCGCTGCTCGAACACGTTTAGCAACTCATCACGGTCGCCGTGGTGAACGGTAAGCGGTTCTTTACAGCTACCGCAGGTCGCACGCTGGCCCGGCTTCAGACGCGGAATGCGATTAAGCTGCCCGCAATTCGCACACCGAACCTCGGTTGGTTCATGCGTCGAAGGCACGCCGAGATCAGGCGACAGATCGGCAAGCAAAGCGTTCGCATCAAGCCGTAAGAACGACTCATCGAACATGTCGCGAAGTTGCTCGATGATTCGGCGGTGGTTCTCTGCGTCACGCGCGAGCGTGCTCGCATGTTCATGCAGCTCGTCGAGGTCTACCCCGTCGAGCCAATGTCGGGGCGGGGATGGCGACGATGCGACGAGGTCGAGGGTAGCTTGAAGATGGTGTGCTGCCTCGAATGTTTGCGGTTGCGCAAGATCGAGCATCGCGGCAGCGTCGGCACCAGTGTTACGAAGCGCTGCCGCCGAGGTGCTGAGGTTGCGCATTGCGATCGCAACCTCTGCCTGAAGTTGCGCCGACCAACGATCCGCGCGCAATCCGGCGAAGAGGTGAGGAGTCGGTGCGTCGAAAATATCGGCAAACCTGCTGATACCAGCAACATGCTCAAGCAGCTCCGCCTCTTGCTGTTCATTGAGCGTCGCGGGATCGAAATCTAAGTCGGTAACAACATCGGGCACGGCATCGAGTGCCGCGAGCGCGCCGTGAATGTCATAGGCCGTACGGAGCCCGAGTGCCGGTTGGTGCAGCGCACGGACGTAGGCGTTCAGTTCTTTCCGAAGATGCAGCAGTTCCTGAAACTGACGCTCCGCGACCGGATACTCTACCGGATCGCACGCGGCTGCTCGGCCGATGCGAACGAGGGTGTCGCGCTTGTTGGCCTTGTCGCTATGGAGTTCAAGACAGAACGTGCCGAGGCCACACTCTCGAAGTCGCTCGTGAACCACATTGAGTGCGGCCATCTTCTCGCTGACAAACAGCACCTTCTTCCCATCGAGCAGGAATTGCGCGATGAGGTTGGCGATCGTCTGACTCTTGCCGGTTCCAGGTGGACCCTGCACGAGCAGGTCTTCTCCTCCGCGCGCGCGCACGATCACCTGCGTTTGTGAGGCATCGGCATCGAGTGCCGTGAAGACTTCTGCCGGGGAAATATCGTCGAGACCATCCTCGCTCGGCCCTTCGAGAGTCCCGTCGTACTCTCGGCCGATTGCTACCGCCGTCAGCCGCTCATTCGTCGAGGCAATCGCGGCATGCTCTTCGAGATCGCGATACATCGCGAGCTTGCGAAACTGAAATTGTCCAAGCCATGCGCTCGTCTCCACTGCCCAACCGCGGCGCTTCACCGCCTTCGACACGCTCTCGAAGAGAGTCGCCAAACTCTCGGGCGTGATCTCTTCCGGCAAGGCAGGCAATGCGTACTCAAAGTCGCGTCGAAGCATGTACGCCAAGGTCGGGTTGACCTCGGGATCTTCATCGAACGGTTGGAGGACATATGGATGTAACCGATCCTGCCGCGCGAGCTGGACGGGCACGAGGACGAGAGGAGCTTTCTGCGGCGAAGCGCCATCCGCCGGCCGCCAGACGAGCATCCCGATCGCGACGTACAGTGTGTTGATACCTCGCTCTTCTCGGTACGTGCGTGCGAGCGACGTGAGGCGGTAGAGACTCCGTTCGAGATCGGGTGGGGACTTCTTCGCTTCCAAGTCTCCGGGCGTCACTCGGTACTCGGTTGCCGGGATCTCGTCTTCAGCTTCGTCGAGAACAGTCCGTCCGCGGTATAGCGGAAACTTGAGCGACCTTTCGCGAAGGACGATCGCATCGAAAAGCGCGAGCGGATCAGGGAACGTTATTTGGACGGTCGAGACTTTCGTTTCGCGGAAGTTGAGCAACCGATTACTCGCCGTGAGATCGAGTAATCGCTCCTTCCAGACGGCGTACTTTGCTTCAAATCTCGCATCCGAGACATCGTTCACGTGGATAGCCTTCCGCTTGGAAGGCACCATCCTACTACGCACGTCAGGCTGGTTCGAGACGTGAAGCCCGGCCGGTTCATTCTCGCCCAGGAAAGAGATATGCCTGCCGAAAGCCGGGATGAATCGCCTCCATGTCATCAGCGACCGTTCCCGCGTAGTCGATGAGTTCAAGTCGCAGCCAATCGTCAATCGGCAGCGCATCTTGCGAGGCGGCCGTCTTCATCGCGCGGACGAGAAAGGCTGGAAGGCGAACCGTGAGCCTTTCCAGCGCCAAGAGCGGCGGCAGGATAGTCTCTGCGTCTTTCCCTAGGGCCGCATGGATCTCGACGAGAGTCCATCGCCGCATTGCGATGAACGCCACTTGTCGCCAGGTGAACTGCCACGCACCGTCCACGACGTATGCCTCGCGTTGATCGTCTTCAGCTTCGCGCCGCAGCGCGCGGGCCGAGATCCCCACGATGCTTGCGGCCTCCCTCACGCTGTATGACTCAGCGCGCCGCAGAAACAGCTCACGGATGCGCATTCGTTTCGTTTTCAGATCAACACCTTTCGCTGCAACCGGCTTGTTACAGACTCGCTTGAGTGTCTTAGCAAGGGAAGCAGAATCACGTCGTTCGGGTGGCATGGGCCTACCTCCTCATGAATGAGTGAGCGGGAACCTGCAACGCGGCCACGTTTACAGAAAGACAAACTGGCCGCAGGCTTAGAAGCGCATTCCTCTTCGTTCTTTCTACCCATCGAACGCTTATGCGAAAAAGCGTTAGTGTCGCCGGCCGTGCGGAGAGTCAGCGCGGAATGGCGCACACCCAGTACCGAGATCAAGAAGCGATCAAGTACCTCACGCGGGGAGAGGTGGAGCGCTTCTTTCGCTGCATACCAGAGCGAAGTACCCGTGACCTCCTCCTCTTCGATCTCATCTACCGGCACGGCCTACGGCGCAGCGAAGCTGGCTTGCTCAGGCCGGAAGATCTGCGGGACGGCAAGATCTGGATTGCACGGCGGAAGCATGGCCTTTCGGGAGCGTACCCGCTGCATCCGCGCAGCAAGGAACTGCTTGTGCGCTATCTCAAGGAGCGGCCGACGGACTCGGCGTACCTCATTCGCAGCCGCCGTCGCGGTGACGGGCCGCTTTCAGGTGGTGAGGTCAATCGGCTCTTCCACGGCTACGCGCTCGCGGCCGACCTTCCTGCTGACCGCAGCCACGTGCACGTGCTTCGGCACTCCATCGGCGTCCATCTCGCCAACGCGAATTGGGACATCGCGGACGTGCAGGATTGGCTCGGCCATCGCGACATCTCGTCGACGCTGGTCTACTTCCGCATCACGAACAAGCGGCGCGAAGCCAAGTACCGCTCCGCACTTCGCTCACGAGAGATCGCGCGAACGGACGGCGGCTAAGCGCCACGAACGCACGCTTATTCGCAAAAACGTCAACCCAGAATCCCGTTTGCCAAGAACGCGAAGCTGCCTGCCATCCTTCGTTGACGCGATTACCACGCCATGCGTGGCGGACCCTCAACGCTGGCTCGCCCTCAGGCGCGCCGCGTGTCCCGACGGACACCTCAGGAAGAGAGTATGCTAACCAAATCTAGACACGCGGTGTACCTGGTGTGGATAGAGCCCAAGGAAGGCCCATGCAGACAGTCGATTTCAACGCGCTCTCATCAATCGGGACTGTTCTTGTCGCTATAATCGGTGTCTGTATTGCCATCCTGCAAATCCGCGCTGCGGCTCGTGATGCTCATGCTGCGCGCGCCGCCGACATTGCTTGGCAGATCTACGGCGCCTACATCGATCCGGCCATTCAGAACGCTCGCGGTGCCGCTGAGCTAATCTCCCGCGTGGACCCTGTACCGTCGACCGGCGAAGAGTACGGTCAGCACTACGCGCAAAGAGAGATGAACGAACGAACAAAGGAGGAACATCTTGACCGACAAATGCGGCGACTCCTCCGTTTCTACAATCAAGTCGGTATACTCGTCCACAAACGCTTGATAGATGATGACCTCGTGTTCGCGTTAATCGGGCCGGGACTGAAATCCGGCTGGCCAGGCGTCAAAGCTGCCGTTGACTGGTATCAGAACTATTACGCTGGTTCATCGGGCATTGGTAAGGCTGACGCTCGTTCGATTTATGTCCACATCCCACTGTTATACAAACGCTATCTGGATTGGAGTACGACGGAATTCCAGCAGCCGAATGATAAGGGTAGCCGCGGCATTCGCCGCGTATTCAAACGTCGTCGAATTATTGCCAGTCCAGAAGCACAACTGAGCTCTCGCGTGTTCGATACCACTCCTTGATTTAATCTCCTCATTACAGGGGTCGCACAGGGGCAGCTCTTCGGTTACTAGAGTATGCACACATTACCCAATATCGCTCTGTACGGGGCGTCTGGTAGCGGCAAGTCCGTCATTGCACGCCATTTCGTGGAGAGATATGGGTATCAGCGCCTGAGCCCTGGCGACATATGCCGGCAAATCACGCGACTAGCCTTCGGAACAGAAGGTAAGACAACATTGAACAAAGTGAACGATGCGCTTAGGAGCATAGATCACTTCGTCTGGATAAACGCATGCCTGCGCCAAGCGAAGGAAGATGTCCCGATCGTTTTTGATAGCATGCGCTTTCTGCCCGACTGGGAATTCTTTCGGGGCAAGGAATATCTATTGTTGAAAGTTGAGGCGCCGCTCGGGCTTCGCTCGCAGCGACTTCTCGCGCGTGGACAAGAGTTTGTGCTAGGCGTTGACGATTCGCACGCGGGCGAGACGGAGTTGGAGGGGCAACCCTTCGACAAAGTTGTTGTTAACATGTTTGCAGATAATGCTGAGCTTACGGCGTCCATTGATGATTGGATGGTATCGCTGGCTGCAGGCTGAGTATCGCTTCTTTTCCTAGAGGTCAGTGCCCGCGTCACAGCGTGCGACGTGGCCTCTCATCGCAGATCATCAAGTGCCAAGTACAGTGCTGCTACAGTCAACGCGTTCCTGATCTCGCCTCGCATCACGGCCGTCCGAACTGCGGTGAATGGCATCTCCACGACTTCCACATCCTCCAGTGGATCAGGCTGCGCCACTCTGACGGAAGCGGCGTTCCTTACAAGCCACGAAAAACAGGCGTTATCCTGTAGCCCGGGGTTCGGGTACAGCTCACCCAACAGTCGACCGTCGGTCCCCTCATATCCAGTTTCTTCTAGCAACTCTCTAACGGCAGCGGCGCTTACGGTCTCGTCGTTCTCGATGATTCCAGCCGGCAGCTCAAGCGAATAGTCCGATATTCCATGCCTAAAGTGTCGAACTAATACGAGGTTGCCGGCGCTTGTCACAGCGACCACGTTAACCCAAGGTTTCGCCCTCAAAATGACGAACTCTCCCGTTTCGCCCGACGGTATGCGCGTCCTCTCCACCGATACCACCTCTAGAATCGCGCATGTGAATCGGGAACGAGCTCGGCCAGCGTCACGCCATCCATCCATCGCAGTCACTCCAAATCATCAGCTCGGCTACTTCCGTGCTCTTGAAATTCAAGATGTGCAGCACCCATGATGGACTGGGTGTAGCTCACCCACGACTCATCAAACAACTCGTTCCTCAAATGCATCTCGCGAATGACCGCCGCAACATGGTCTGCGAGTCGAAGGCGAGCACGCTCAAGATCCACATGAACGCCCAAGACTTCTTCGAGGTTCGCGGCCAAGCCAAGTGACCCGCACAGCACACTTGGTATGAAATGTATGCGCCCGTCACGCAAAACACGCAGGGCCTGGGCGTTCCTGTCAAGGCCGGCCTCAGGTCCACCCACACAGAGAGTTCCCCCTGTCCGAGCGAGTATTCTTGCCACACTCACGGAAAGGCTGTTCGCGCGGGCGCAGAAAACGGTTGCAGCGGCTCCAGACGTTAGCGCGTCGCGAACACTCGGCGCCGCCGAGAACCCTTTTCTATTCGCAAATGGCTCGCACCTGCGAGGGTCTATGTCAAAGGCGATGACAGGGTTCCCAGCGTTAAGAAAGGCGTCGCAAATACGCCCGCCAAGTTCTCCGACACCGATGACGGATATCGTCGGTGCATCACGCGCCGGCAGCAGAGTTCCGAGTACGCTCGTATAGGTGTCGACAGTAGCGACGGCCGAAGGCACGTGCTTCGTATGAAACGACGGGCAGTCTAGTAGCCCGACCCAGTGATGAGCGAATTCCATTTGATCATAGTCGGGCTGGGTTACTACTCTGACGTTTTCTGACTGCGTCACATGCTTCCATAGATCGGCTGCCAGCGTCCATGCGTGAGAGCTTCGCGCGGACTCGGGTGCCAAGACGAATGCCCTAGCCGTGCGAAACTCTTTCGTTATCGGTACCCGGCACAGATCCAGAGCATCTATGAGCTGAAGCTTCTGTTCCAGGTTCTTCGCCTGCCGCCGCAGCTGCGTTCGAAGCTGCCTCGGGCTGAGGGAGATCTGAATGAGCCGTGTGCTTGCAAGCACGTTTTGTGGCAGCCGCTGCGAGCTGCCATCGAGAATACAACAGTAGGCCTCGGGCTCTCCCGATGCACCGACAAGGCTGTGAAACGTACATCCCCGTCCAGCCTCGGTGCGATAGATCGCCTGAAATGTCATGTCGTCCAATTACGCTTCCGAAATCACAGGCTTTGGGTCCATTCGGATGATTCGAACGACGTTTCCAGGAGCGACGCGACCGTGTGAATGGCAATTCGTCTCCATCGATCATCCGCTTTCATGGGATCCGCTAGGTCGGACACTCCGCGAACCACCGCCACGGGTATCCGAGTGCGCGCAAGGGCTCTGCAAACGCCTCCGGCCTCCATTTCTACACCTAGCAATTCGGGCCACGCCGCGATAAGGCGCTGCTGCCAGGCGTCACTGCTCACAACTTCGTCGAGAGAGGCGATCGTGCCGTATCGAAGTGCGGGGCGCCTCCCTTTTGGCCACGCGGCGTCGGCGAGAATTCTTCCCTCCCACTCACTGGCTTGGAAGGATCCACTCTTGAAGAAATCACGCAGCCTCAAATCGGTCCTGAAGGTTCGCGGTCGAAACTCTGCGCGAACAGATTCGGCGTCGTTGCGAATTTTGCGAGTCGCGAGGTCAGCCACCGTATCAGCCACGATCACATCGCCGAGGTCGACTCCGGATATTTTGAACCCACCCGCCAGGCCTGTCACCACGAAGAGCGCGGGAGTTATCGACCGCAAAAGTTCAAGAGTAGCCACGGCTGCTGCGACCCTACCAGATTCGTCGGGCCCGTACACGGCTACATCCACCCGGCCGACATGCTGTGTCCAAGCGACATCGCCATACTTCTGTGTAAGGTGCCATCGCTGCACCAAAAACTCTCTTTCTTCTTCAAGGGCAACAAACACTGCGATGGTCACGTTGCTCCTCCTCGCCCGGCGAGACGGACGTTTCAGCGGATCATCATATGGGTGAATATGCTTTGCCACTTCCTCGAAGCGGTACTCAATCGCGTCCAGCGTCGCGGTGGTGCACTCCCAGCCGCGCTCCGGCGGTGATGTGAACCTCGGAAGAAGATCGATCTCCGGCGTGTCACGGAATGCGCGCCGCGCTGCGTTCGCTGCCTCGGCTACAGCCTGTCCAACCTCTCGCGGCACGCGGGTTGACTGCGCCAATTTGTGATAGGCCTGACGAAAGGAGAAGAAACCGTTGCGGCTTCGAAGCGCAACGACTGCCTCGGCGCTCATCGCCTCGACGAAAGGCCAGAGGCCTACCACGGTAAGAGCCTCACGGATCGCTTCGTAGTCGTAGCAAAGATCCGAGGGACGCAGTGACTGCAAGTCCCTGACGAGAGGCAATCTAGACAGCCGGGCCAAGGAGAATTCGGTTGTATACGCCGTGAAATGATCGGCTTGCAGTAGGCTGCGTAACGATCGAGGGTCTGCGATCCCGATCTGTTTTCTAAGACTGGCGGCCACGGCGGGCCAGTTTGCAGCCACTCCCTTCTCCACAAGCGTTAGCGGTATCCGCGTTAGCGTTCCTGCCTGCCTTTTGGTGAGTTTGGCGGTAACCTTCGCCCACGACGGGTCATCAACCTTACGATGTATCCAGCGCTCGGCAATAAACATCCCTGCCGCGGTACGTCTTGGATGAACCAGCTCAGGATATTTAGCTAAGAATGTGCGCGCGTCCTCGGAATACAAGTCCGGGAACAGCGCGCGTTGAGGGCTGTATTGGCGAAGTCGTTTTTCAATAAACTCACTAACTGATGCCTCCCTAAGTGGCAACCGAATGAGCCCGTGCCGAATGAAGGCGTCGCGCCGTTCAAGGGCGAGCCGTGCTAAGCCGCAATCGGTAACGGGTCCCGGCGTGATTACACAGTATTCATGGCATAGAAATACGGCGACATTGAGCGCATGGACGAGAAGGTCGACGTGCCGCACGTCGTCAATATCTCGAAAAAAGCCGTACGCCTGGCGGTTTTCGCGATCCATGAAGTCGAGAAGAATGTTGCGTATTTCTCGCACTTTACGGTGAGATTCTTCCTGAGAGGCAGTGCGCGGTGTTTGTTATGAAGACGTGGCATGTCATTCGTCTTCTCCGAGAGGTAGCACTAGCTGATTGCTAGATAGCCCAGCAACTACCTCTTCTGGGGTACAGCCGCGTCGCTCCGAGACCTGTCTTACCAGGCGGCAGCGAAGCTCCTGATAGTGACTTTGTAGATTAGGAAATAATTCGACTGAACGCTCGGAATAGCGAAGAGTAAAGTCCAGATGGCGATCCTCGAGATTCCCTTTCTTCTTAAGGATAACGAAGGCTAGGGCCTGTAGCTTGTCAACTGCTCGTACAAATCGAGCATTTACGTTGTTGCGATTACCAAGTTCACCGAAGGCCTCGGCGTGTATGTGACGAGCGGAGTGGCGAAGCTTCCCCAAGTAGACTTCGAGCGCATCAGACTCTAGAGCTTCTTTTCGGAGACGAGCACCTTCGTCAAAGGCGTGCGTCGCAGCACCAGTTCCATCCCGGCCGATCGGATTCCTATCTCCAGTGATGATTTCAAGCTTGTCGTGAAGAATAGCAAGGGCCAGACATCGTCCGATATCTACCTCGGAGAAATGAGGACCGAGAAGAAGCACGGCGTCGGCTACGTGCCAAGAGTGTTCAGCAACGCTCTCCAGGCGTGGGAATGCCTCTATGCGCGAGGCATACTCCGCGTCGGCGGTTTCGTCCTCCCAGAAACGTTGGTGAAAAAAGCGTCGGACGGAGCTTAGTTTCATCGACCAAAGAAGTACGTCTATGTCAGATCGCACGTCCTCGGCGGTGATCGGGTGATTCTCTCCTGCGGTTCGCCGCTCTCTCGTCATAATAACTTGACGCTCAAGGCAATCATGATAGCGCGTCGACTGGCGGGGCGTCCGCCAACGAACGAGCGCCAAGCGGCATCGGCAGCTCGACATCACGAGGTCACGGTCCGCATCTCTGGCGTGCGGGTCTGATACGCCGACCCTTGCGCTAGGATGATTCGATGCGCAACGCCCTCGTGCTTTGCCTCCTGATCGTCGCGTGCCGGAACGAATCGAACGAACGTCTCGCGCGAATGGAGAAAAGGCTGGATCAGATTCAGCAAACGTCCTCGGCTGAAACCACGGATTGGACGAACCCACCGTCGGTCACGAGCGGGTCAACGGACCAGGAACGGAGCGCCATCAAGAGCGTCGCAGCAAACACGTTCGTGCATCAAAGGCTCGGGGCATTCGTTCCGCTTCGGCACGGACCGGATGGACTCGTGTATCAGATCAAACCCGGCGCAGCGTTCTTGTATCAGTACGACAGCAGCACGTATCTCTTCAGCCCCATCGCCAAGATCCCCGACATCATCGGTGCAGACGGGTTCGTACACCTCACGAGAGAGCAACGCGCCGACTTCGCGCACAAGTTGGGAGATGAGCCACAGAAGGCAACACCCGGTCATTCTGCGTTGAACCAGCGGTGGGCGGAGGAATCCGTGGCGTCAGGCTCCGGCGCATTCGTCCCGTTTCGAGGGGATTCCATGTTCGGGATGGTGTTCCAAACGCCTGAAGGCACGACTATTCTGTACCGCTGGGATGCGACGCAAGCGCTGTACCTCCCGATCGCGGATGTCGATCCGATCATCGGTCCAGATCGCAGAGTCTCCGTCAGCGTCGCTGCGAAGGCCTATCTCCAAGATCTGCTGGAACACAGCGCGGCACCTGAGCCGCCTGCGAAGCTGAAGCCGCCATTTAATGCATTGTCGCAGGCAGTCGTCGAAAACTGTGTCGAGTCAGGTGTGTGCGCTTTCGTGTCTCTTAAGAACGATCCGATGTATGGATGCGCGTTCCAGGCGCCGCAACAGGTCACGATCCTTTATCGGTGGGATGCGGACAAGGCACTATTCATGCCGGTGGCTGAGGTCGAGCCAATCGTCGGGGCCGATCATCGTCCCTCAATCGGCGAGGTCCAACTTGCGCACTTGCGATCGCTCTTAGAGACGCAATGAACCGCAGGTATGTGGCCGGTTGATTAGGCCACCGATCGTTAGGCGCGTTCTCAGTTAATCACGCGGGTTTGTGTGGCGGTATCGCAGCCCTCAAATGCGATGTGCAGCGTGAGTGTGTCCGGACCCGAGGCCTTGTCGCGAGTATACGTGGCGGACCCACCGCTTGTGCTGTTGCCTGTCGCCGGAACGATACTGTTTCCCAAGCTGGAAGTGAGTGTGTAGTGCGTGGCCGTTGAATAGGTGAACGTAATCGTGCCACTCGCCCCACTCGCGACAGATGCCGGTGTCGCAAAGCTCGTGATCGATGGAGTCGACACCGCGACGTTCAGCGTGCGGGTTGCCGTGTTGCCGCACGCGTCGGTCAGGGACAAGGTTAGTACGTCCGTACTATCATCACTGTTATCTGTCCCGTAGATTGCCGTAAAGCTTCCGCTGCCCGTTCCGGAATTTGGGGTGAGACTATTGTGACCTGCGCTGGCAACGGTCCATGTCGCGGTGTCGGCGATGGTGAAGTGGACGGGTACGCCACAGCCGAACGCAATCGGGTTGAAGTCAATCGTAAAGCTCGACGCGCTCGGCGTTGTCACCGTTGCCACCGTCGTCGCGTTGGCAGTTCCACAGGCTGCGGTCTTCGTCAGCATGTAGGGTGTTGTTGACGGTGGGGAAACGGAGATCGAACCGTTCGCTGGCACGGCCCCGACACCGTTGTTAATCGTGACGCTGCCCGATCCTGATGTCGCCCACATAAGTTGCACGGCGTTGCCTGCGCACACCGCCCCACTGTTGGTGAACGAATCAATGCGGGGAGTTGTGCATGCATCCGACACGGTGTAATCGCCGCGCGCACTGCCGCTGCCGCAGTCGTTGTCGGCGGTGAGGGTGTACGTCTTCGAGCCCGTTGTCGTCGGCCGATAGGCATAGCTCGTCGCAGCAGGATCGAGAGTGACGGCCCCGAAGTCCGTGCCCGAGAGCGTTTGACTCGTAGGTGCGGCCCCGCTGAGCGTCCACGTGATCGTGGCGTCTTCTCCAAGGGTGACGGACGACGCAGTGCTTCCTTCGTAGCCGGGTTTTCCAGCGATTGCGATGACTGCCTCGACGGTCGAGAGCGAGCCACCGAGCGTGCGCTCGAGTACGACCGAGGCGTACCCCCGGCTGCCGAGAACCAGATCAAGCGTGTTCCCCGCGACAGATCCCTGTGCTGTTGCATTCATAAGCGACCACCGGTAGGTCGAGCCCGAAACGGCCGTCACGCTCGCGCGGATGCCTGTTGCGAATTCACACGCGGGCGATCCGGCGATCGAGAGCGTCGGAGGCGGTGTCGATGGAGGTGCGACCGCACGTCGTCGTGTTGGTGGATTCACAGCAGTCCCCACGACCTGTCCGCTCGGCGGGATCAACTCAGCGTATCCGTCACTAATCATCATCGACGCCGGCAGCAAATCGGCGTAGCGAAGGCGCGTGACCTCTTCGCCAGAACTTGCAAGCGTGCGGCTGACGAGTGGCGTGACGCTTCCCTGATGCTCGTAGATGTTCACGCGAACCAGCCCGTTCAGGATGCCCAGCGTCAGGGAACCGATAGCTGGGGTCCCCGGATTGAATCGCACTGGCAGCGTCAGGTGACGGTCCGGGAAGCCGACACGCAGCGACGCGCTCGATACTTTGACGACATCCGAAGTCTCGACGGCGAGGATCGCAGGTGCACTCGGCGCCCCGAAGTTCGCGAGGACGTTCGGGAACGATCTCGTTTCGAGATTTGCGAGCGAAAACGGGAGCGCGGGTACGGACGCAGGACCGGCGTCAGGAATCAGCCGGATTCGTCCGGTGACAGCCGCGAGCTGCGGGTTCGTCACGCTGATCGTGTCGCCGCTCCCTGTCGTGATGAAGGTAACGATCGTCGCGGCCGAGACCGGAACTGCGATCCCCAGAATGAATAGCGCGATGAGCGACACGCCGAGGCGCTGGACGATCTCACGGCACACGCGCAGAGTGCGCCGTTCCCCATCATCTGAATTATCGAAAATGAGGAAAAGTGCCAATATCGGCTTTCGTGCGCAGCACAAGCCCCGGAACGCCCGTCACCTACGGCGAGAGCACCAGTCGCGGGGAGGGCGGCCTCCCGCGCAGCACCCGGTCAAGTTCCTTACCCGCGAACAGGTGGAAGCATTCTTCGCGCAAATCCCAAAGGGAAACGTGCGCGACCTGCTCCTGTTCGATCTCATGTATCGGCATGGCCTGCGACGCGGCGAAGCGGCACTCATGGAGGTCACGGACGTACGCGGAGATGAGATCTGGATTTGGCGGCTCAAGGGCGGCGATGCAAACTGGCATCCGCTCCACGGGCGCAGTAAGCGGCTCTTCCGCGCCTACATGGATGTGCGACCTGCTGACCCCTGCGCGTACCTCTTCCGTGGCCGCCGTAGGAGCGCTAGACCGCTCACGGAAGGAACGATCAGCCACCTTTTCCAGCTTTACGCACGCGCCGCAGGGATACCCGCAGACCTGCGGCACCCACACGCCCTTCGCCACACCTGCGGGACGCACCTCGCGCGCGCCGGATGGGACTTGGCGGATGTGCAGTGGTGGCTCGGACACAAGGACATCGATTCGACCAAAATCTACTTCCACGATATGCCAGCGCGGGTAGCCGAGAAATACAAACTGCTTCTCCGGACACGACGACTTGCGCGAACGGGAGACTTCAATTAATGAATATCCTCATAAGCGTCAATTCGCCTCCTCCTGCTACCCCCCACCCCCATGAGCATCATCACGAAAGCTGCGCTCATCGAACGTATCGGTCGCGGTCCTGCCGCGGTGCAAGCCATCTACACCGTTACGCGCTACCGGGTGTCAGTACCGGGTGATGATGACCCGAATGGAGGCGTCTGGATTTCGCTGTCCCCGGATCATCGATACATCATCGAGGATTACGCAACCGCGCACGCATGGGTCGCTGGTCGCGAGGTTCGCCTCACGCAGCGCGAAGCCAACGAAATCGCACGCCTCATCGCCCGCACGATGCGCCTTCGCGCGCGGCCGTGGCAGCACGCACAGCGCCCGCCGAAGCGCCGCCGCCGAGCCTGAGCGACGCCTTAGCGCGTCTGCACTCTTAGCTTGAAGCGATGATGGCGCGGTTTTACGGCGGCGAGGACCTGCTGGCGCATTTCAATCACAGCACTGAGTGCGTGATCCACTGCCTCCCGCTCGACGGTCCAGTAGTCGATCTTCCGCTGATAGCGGCGCGCCGCCCTCTCATCGGGGATGTCGGCATCGCTCGGATTCCGGTAAGCATCACGCATCTCGTGCATGTTCGTAATGGCCGCGCGGACCCATATTGACTTCGCGAGCGCGCGGTCAACGATGCGCTCAAGCGTCATCGTCTGCATGTCTTCTAGCTCAGCATCGGTAGGCGGAGCGGCGTCGTTACGTTCGCTCCAGTTCTTTCTAATTCGACGTAATACAAACCGCTCTGAAATGAAGCGGCTGCGCTTAGCGCGCTCGTCCTCGAAGTCGTCATTTAGGAATCGTGCGTGCGGGTATGCTTCGGCAGGATCGTCCGAGCCAGTCTCGCGGAGTGACACAGCATAGTCGCGGTAAGAATCAGTATGTCGATACGCTGCTATGGAGGTGTTGTCAAGTCGGGCACGCGAGACGGGTAATACCTCGCCGCTTCGCGCATCTGCTCAAGGTGCAATCGCCTTTGGTCGTCTACCGGATGCGTCGCGTACCACTTTTCCGTAGACAACGCCGTCACCATACCGAGCCCGTAGTAGGCCGTGTCGCCATTGGCATATGTGACAAACACGTTCACCGCGTAGGAGCCCGGCTTATCAAATCGTCTCGTGATCTTGGGCTCCTTGTACGGTCCCCAGAAGCAGTCCTTGTTCACTTGCGCGTTCGGGCCTTGGAAAGGCGCTTCCCCTTCTGTGCAATCGGCGAAAGTCCACTGATACGAGATCACAGGAACATACGGGTCGTAGGTCACGATGTAGTCTGGAAATATCTCGATCGTAAAGGGCTCGTCCACAGGGCCGACCACGGGCGACGCCTTCGCGAAATACCCCGCGTGCCAATACTCCCACGGGTTCTGCGCATTCTTCGTGAGCGGTGGGGGCGGAGGTGGCCCTTCAACCGTAATGCTCGTCGAGGCTTCGGCGATATTTTGAGCGCGATCCGTCAGGCTGACTTTGGGGGTATATGTACCGCCGTAACGGTACTCGTGCGTAACTCTCCGACTCTTCGATGCAACCGTGTACGTTGTATCTCCGAAATCGAAGATGAACGGGCGTAGCTGTGCTTCATCATCAGAGACAGAAACTTTGAACGTCGCTTTCAGTGGCGCGGTTCCACTCGAATGGTCAACTGACAGAACGAGTGCCGGCGGGCGGTCGCTCGATGGAGGGGGTGTCGGGCAGCGCGGCGTTGTCGAACCGACGATCCGGCCTATCACCACATCACCTGTTGTCGCATCACGCTTTCCCAACGTGTAGGTGTATGCCCGGCCAGGTAATACGGTGGTGTCACGGAACTCCACCCTCCCCTTATCTGTGATGTTGTTGCGCAGGACCATGCCGTTCCGGACGACAACGAACGGTGGTGGAACAGTGTCGGGAGCTTGGAGATAGACGAGCACGAGCGGGTTCCGACCGTCACAAATGGCCGCTGCCGATACGGAGCCGTTGATCCCCCAATACATTGCAGGTGTAAGCCGCAGGCGTGGCCGCTCCTCGATGATATGCGCGGGCGGGACATCTGGCACTGCCGACACATCGACCTTCGAGCCCGCGGGAGTGCCTTGGCCGGTGAGGAGACGCTTTATCGGCGACACGATGTAGCGGGCAAAGTCCCGAATGGCAGCCTGCGCGCGGTTCGGTAAGACCGCGTAGATCAGCACGAGGACGAGGGCTGCCGCCGCGCCTTTCGCGAGGTATGCCGCCACGCGGTGGAGCAGAACCGGGTTGCGTTTGATCTCGTTGAAAAGGGCGTCCTCGACCTGGCTGCCGACCGATACACGCAGCTCATCATCATGGCGGACGATGAGGGTGTCGTTCGCATCTATGACCTCGTACGCGAAGATGTGATCGCGATGCTCTGCTAAGAGGAGTAGGCGGACGCGAAACTTCCCCTTTTCGGTCGCGAGCAGTGGCGAGAGAAATCCGCCCTTAGCTGCCTCGGTGTCCGCGAGTTCATTCAACAGGCTCACGTCGGCCGAGATCGTCCCTTCCTTCGTCGGCCCAAACTTCTGCTCCGCGATTCTGCGGAACTGAGCAGCGGAAACGCTTACCTCCGGCGACACGCCATTGTCCGTCTGCTGCGCTGCGGCCCGGAAGAAAGCGCGTGCGAGGCGAAACGCGCGACCGCTGAAGCGGCGGCGGCGGTCGAGCCGGAAATTGTGCAAGGTTGCCCCCACCGCCATGCCGACCAGCCGACTCAGAAACTCGTTCGTTATCGGCGGTTGCGCGCCCTTTTCCTGTGCAGGAAGTGCAGGGTTCGCACTCTTCGCAGCATTCGTCGATAAGTCCTTATCACTCAATCGCTTGCCTCTACCGAGACGCGCCGCGACGCCCTATATAGGTCGTGGTTGATAGCGCGCTTTTCGATCTGGGTTGTTTGGACGGCAGCAATTGTAAACGAAGTGCAACGGGCCTCAGGCTGATCGAGTCGGGGCGTCGAGCCGGAGAGAGTCATGACCTCAAAGGCAGGCGCATTCGGCATGGCTGCCTGAGGTTAGGAGGGAGTCGGCATGACTACCTACAACATCGAAACTCCTATGGCGAAGAACACTGAAATTACGGTGCCGGAGCCGTTCACCTCGGCACGCGAAAAGTATCTCGCTGACCTCAACGCTCGTGAAGACGCGCTTCTGCGCGCTGGCAACGGCATTCGCGATGCGGTCGCCTTCCCGCGACTGCGCGCAATGGGCGTGGCCGAGTCGGATCTGCACCGCATCGCCATGCGGCTCGTGCGGCAGGTGCAGTACGGCTGCGACGAGGACGGGGCGCTCGCCGCGTTCCTCGGCGTGATCCGTTGCTACCCGCTCTCGCACGGCACCATCGCTGCGTCGGAGGTGGTCTAGATGTCGGCGGCCATCCTTCGCCGCCACTCTTCCGCTTGTGCCGCTCGTCGGCGGCGCAAGCACCGTCGCCCGCGCATTCAGATGGAGCGCGGGACGCTCGCAATCACCACGCAGGAGGTGACAGCGCGGCTGCTCGATGAGGGTGTGCCGGCCGCGGACATCCACGTGGTCGCCGCCGAAGTCGAGCGCTGCATCGGCTTCATCGATGCTCCGGGCGATGATGTGTTCTCGATCCGTCTTTCTCCGTGGGCAGAAGAGCTGATCTGCCGCTACAGGGACAAGCTCGTGACGTTGACGATGACGACGCGCGGGAAGGTGACGCCGTGAAGCAGAAGATGGCCGCTCCTGCCTGCACTGTCTGCGGCGGCGTCTTCGCCTGCACGAACTGCGAGCGCTCACTCCGCAAGCAGTTCGCCGAGATGCACGAAGTAGATCATTTGGTGATGAACGCCGGAGGTCTGCCCGGCGTTCATCGTTACTTCGATGAGGCGAAGATGCAGACGCTCTACACCACCACCTTCCCCGTTGGTCCGCGCGGCGGCGCGCTGATCGATTTCGGCAACGCAATCGTGTTGGAGTGCTGCCTGCCCTACAAGGAACCGGGCGGCTTGGTGCTGCCGTTCATGCCTTATCCGTTTACCGGGCGCGACATTGTTCACGACATCGGTCGGAAGAAGGAAGTCGCGCCGTGGGAACTCGACGCCTGCGCGAGTGGACGCTGCGGGTGCAGTGCTCGCCCGACTGGATGGCGGCTGACCCGCCCGATCGTCCGCGCGATGCTCGGCGTTTCGGATAGCTGGCTCAATGACCACGGCAGGCAGTTGCCGGGGCTCATTGGCAGTTCATGGGCGCTGGCCTTCGACACGCGCACGTTCATGGAGCGGGTCTACTTCGCGAACTTCGTGCTGCCGAAGCGCGAGGACAGCCGGGAAGCCCGCGCGCGCCGCGCGCGCTCGCGCTTCTCGGCCGGATGGACACGCACCCATCCTGTGCATGTCCGCCGTCGTCGCCGCTGACCATCTCACTCGCTTCACTTTGCCCGGCCCGGTCGATCGACCGGGCCGTTTTCTTTCTCGAAATGTCGCGCCTAGTACGCGCCTAGTGACACGTTTTCCGCCCTGTATCCCGAGATGTCCCGAAATGATCGCCACTCGTAAATGCTGATACAATAGGACTTGGACAAAGGAGGTCCCATGACATCTCGACATGGGGCTTCATGGGGTTCAGGTGGTCGGGGGTTCAAATCCCCCCTGCCCGACCAATCTAACCCCTAATTCCCCCAACAACTTAGGCGAACCCACCAAATCGCACGGCAGTCGCAAAAGTAACTGCGAGCGTCGATGTGCGCTTGGAGCCGCACCTCTAGTGACCTTTCCGCGCCGAAGTCAGCAGCGGCCGTGGTCGACGAGATCCTCGGGAGCCTCGCCGTTGAGGACGGAGAAGGAAATCAGGCGCGCAGTTCGGGGTAAGGGCGATTCGTCTTTCGCCGCTTCGGCGGTCTCTTCTTTGTACGTGCCGCCCCATTGCTTCGTGCACGAATGGGATGTGGTCGTACTCGCAGGAGCCTGGCACCGCAACGCGGCTCTTTACCTTCTCCTTCTCCGCACCGGGAGGGTGGTGGGTCATGGGCGAGCGCGTCGAGGTCGCACGTGGGTATGCGGCCGCTACGAGGACGCGCCCGAGCGAAAATATGGTGAGTGGAGGTTCAGCAGCGCGACGGTGGCCTGAGCACGAAGGTATAGGCGGGTGTGGAAAGCTGCCGCCCGGTCACTCCTTCGAGGGGAGGCGAATGGTGGCGAGTATTCGCGTATTGATCTCCGGGTTACACAGCGATCCTGATCCGTCTCCCGGTATCGGCCTAGCGAGGTGCGTCAGGGCGGCTTTTCCGGACGCGGAAATCATCGGCATCGACTATGGCCCGCGCAGCAGCGGTCTTCATTGGCCCGATTTCGACGAGGTCCGCGTTCAACCTCCCTGGCCGCAGATCGATCTAGCCGTGTATGCCTCGCAGATTCGTCGCGATCTGCAGGCGTCTGATTGCCCGACGATGTGGCTCAGCGGACTCGACGTCGAGCTCGCGTGGCTGCGCGGCGCTCTTCCGTACGAAGAGGGCCTGTTATTCCCGAGCTCCAAAGCGCTGAGCCATGTCCGGAAACCCGATATCGAAGGCGCGATCCCGCTCGGAATGCAGCTTCCACCCTCACTGCCTGGCAACGCGGACGATTGGGAGCTCTATCGGTTCGCGCGCCGCGCTGGATGGCGGGTGTGGGTCAAAGGGACGTTCCACGACGCGGTACGGGTGAGCGGTTTTGCAGCGCTGCGCGCGACCCTGCGAGACATGACGTCGATCTGGGGCGCCGAGCACGTCTTCGTGCAACGCGAGGTGGAGGGGGACGAAGAGTCGTACGCGTTCGCTGCCTGGCGCGGAGAGCTCCTCGGCGCGGTACGAGTGGAAAAGCGAATGGTGACGACGCGCGGGAAAACCTGGGCGGCGTCGGTCGGCCCGCTGAGTGACGAGGCGACGGCGAAGGTACGCCTTTTCGTCGAGAGAACCTGCTGGACAGGCGGCGGCGAGGTGGAGTTCATCTACGCACCGGATGGATCGAAGTTTTTGATCGATCTGAATCCGCGATTTCCGGCCTATATCTTCGGCGCGGCGCTCTGCGGGTTCAATCTGCCGGCGCGTCTCATCGCCGAGGCGACGGGCCTGCCGTATGCGGATCCGGCGGCGCAAAGCGAGCAGTTCGTCCGTGTCGTCGTTGAGCTCCCCACGCGCGCGTCACACCATGTGCCGGCGATTCCGAAAGGGGCGGCAATGCTCGCCGTGGGGAAGCACCCGTCGCAGCAGCCGAAACTCCGCGCGAAGCTCACGGAGCGCGGTGCGCTGCCTCTCCGCGGCGCCAGTCGCACTCCGATGCCGTTGCCCCTCGGTTGGTCCGCCGCGGCGGCCGAGGCGCTTCGGACGGCGCGCACCCCGGCGCGTATTCGGCTGGGCGAGGTGCACGAATCCGCCGTGGCCGAGGTGACGGCGGCGACGGCGCGGTTCGAGGAGCCGTTTTTCACTCCGGCGTTGAGCGTCAAAACGAATCCCGACCCGGAGCTCGGCGCGATCGCGCTCCGCCGCGGGTGGTGGGCGGAGGTAATTTCGTCGGCGGAGGCGGCCTGGGCATCGCGCGCCGGGTTTGCGCGCGACTCGATCGTTTTCAACGGGCCGCGCAGCAGCACCGACGACACGTCTGCGGCCGGAATCGTGTTCGCCGATTCAGTGGACGCGCTCGCGACGCTTCGCGATCGATGCAACGGGGCTCAACTGCTCGGCGTGCGCCTGCGGCCGCCGCGCGTCGTTTCGCGTTTCGGAATCCCGCTCGCCGAGCACGCGGCGGTGCGCGATCTCGTCGCCGAGCTCGAACAGCACAGCCGCTGGGCGGTTCATTTTCACGTGGCCAGTGACGTCGTCGGACCCGACGCGTGGTGGACGCTGCTCATGGACGTGCTGCAGTGGGCCCGCCGCATCGCGGACCTCGTCGGTCGCCCGCCCGCCGTACTCGACGTCGGCGGCGGCTGGCACAGTGACGATTTCAATGACCTGTTCCTCCCGCGTCTCGATGTTCTTAACGGAGCCGTGCGAGCACAACTCCCGTCCGTCACGCGCGTGCTGCTCGAGCCGGGTAAAGCGGTGTCGGAACGGGCGGGTGCCACGGTCGCGAGCATTCTCGAGTGCCGGAGGGCTGCCGATGGCGCTGATGTCGTCATCGACGCGTCGATCGCCGACTTGCCGATGGCGCTGAGTCAACCGCATCGCATTCTTCACCTTCCGAAAGATGGCGCGCCGCAGTGGCTCGGCGCCGGCACGGATCGCGTATTGGGGAGCATCTGTATGGAATCGGACGTTCTGGCGACACGCCTCGGCTTCAAGATCGCTCCTCGATCGGGCGACCGGCTGCTGTTCTTCGACTCCGGTGCATACGACGTCAGCATGGCCTGGCCGTTCGCTGGAGGGACCGTCCGTGACTGACGTACGCGAGCTCGCCGGTGCCTGGCCGGAGTCGAGTGTTCCAATCATCCACGGCTCGTGCTGTCTGGTAGCGCGTGAGTGGATGCGGGGCATGGACCAGTCGCTCTCGAGGTCGGACGTGGGCCACGTCACCCCGCCGCTCTGGCTGCGCGAGCGGTACGAATGGGGACCGCGGCGGTGGCCGATGGCGTGGTGCGATTTGCCCGATTCGGTCACGCTCGATTGCGGCGCTTTCTCCGCTGTGACGACGGATCTCTACCGCGTACGCGGCGAATCGGCGAGCACGGTTCAACTCATCTTCCGCTATCCGCAGCAGACCGTGGACATGTGGCACGCGCTCTGGAGCTCGGCCGGCTGCACGCCTCACTGGATTCGAGGACACCACATCTATCACGAAGCAACAGCACTCTTCCGTCCCGACGGGACGATCGATATCTGGGACTCCTCTGTAAACAAGCACCTCTCTTCACGCGATCTCACAGGCAACCCGATCGTCGCGATCCGCGTCTTCGCAGACGCGCCGCAGTCACGTCTTCAGTGGGACCGGAATCCTGTAACCAATGGGGAATGGTGTTGGCTGGACCGACCATCAGCAGGTAAGTAATTCCGGCCTCGGCATCGTTCGTGAGATAACATCGCCGGCCGGATACGGCGATAACTGGAAATTATCAGAATTTCATGATCACAGCGGACGGTTTCGTCAATCGTTTACCTGAATTGGCAGAGTTCAAAGCCGCATTGGCCGTCGACGATCCGGAAAACCGCGTAGTTGTCCTCTCGGCTATCAGCGGCATCGGAAAATCGTCGTTCACGGCGAAGCTACAGCGCGAGAAGCCGGAAAAAGCCCACGTGCGCGTCGACATGCCGTCCGCGCAGCATCCGGAGGGCGCGTTCCTGCACGCACTGGCGCGGGCGATCGACGGTGCGGCCGCCACCTGTCAACCCCTCGTACCCCTCGGGACATATCTGCGCGATGTACCGACACCCGACATGCGCTCGCGCTATCACGACATGCTGTTGGCGACCTTCGGCGAAGGCGTTCTCGGCTGGCTGAACGCGACGTTCGTCAAGCCGATCAAGGTCATCGGCGACCGCCTGGCGAACCGCGGCCAATTCGACCCGAACTCGATCTGGGGTGCCACGACGTCCGAGATCACGCTGATGCTCGGCGATTACGTCAGATGGGTCATGAACGGCGTCAGCTTGTGCATCTGTATCGAAAATGCACAGGTCATCGACCAGACCTCTCTCGACCTGCTTCTGAAGATCCTGGCGCACGACAACGGCCATTTCGTCATTCTCGAGTTCACGACCAATGACACCCGCGGACGGCGCGAGCACGAGCTCATCCGCGCGCTGCAGAGTCACGTCGCGCGCGTCAGTCAGCGTGAGTTACGGATGTTGCCAGTCAAAGACGCATTGACGCTGTTGCAGCACGAAGACGTCGAGGCAGTGGTCGAGAAGGTATACATCTCCCATCACGGAAATCTGCGTCAACTGAAGGACTTCGACGTCGTCGTAGATGTCGACCCGGTCTTCGGTCGCCGCTCGGCTGTTTCGCAGCCGGAATGGAATGCGACCGCGCATCGGCTGCTGACGCTGCGCGAGCCCGCGCAGTTCACGCTCGCGTGCATCGTGACGCATGGAGGAGCCGTTTCGCCGGAGCTCCTGTCGGGTTTGTACGCGACCGCCGACGTCACGCAGCGCCTGTTCGTCAGCTTCGATACGGCGACGACCCAACTGGCCGCCGAGGAGTTCATCCGCGAAGACCGCGACGGGCGACTCGTCGTTGCACACGACTCGATCTCGCCGATCGTCATGACGTCGGAGACATACCTCCGATTCCGGCTCCTGGCATATGCGGCATGGGAGGAGTTTTATCGGCATCTGCACAGGGAGCGGAACTATTCGGTCCTCAGCCGGAGCGAAGTCCTCTCCCGCTTCTTCGAATTCATGTTGCACACCGATCCTGCGAGCACGCTCGGGCTGATTCCGGAAATCCGCCGCTTCGCGCTCGAGCAGCTTTATCCACGGCAGGCGCTGCGCGTCCTGGAGACGTTGAGGGATACGCTCACGCGGCTGGGAAGCGCTTCAGCACGGGTGATCGACACGGTCGCCTTCGCGCTGCTCGACATCTATTACGCCTTCGGTCTTTATGAGCGCGCATTCGCACTACTGGATACGATCCGTGCACGCGGTCCGCGCTGGAGTGCGTACCGGGCCGCGCTGCTCGACCGGACCGACGCTCACGCCGACGCCGTCGCATTCGTCCGCGACGCCCTCGCGACGCCGGATGATGATGCCGCTCATGAGCTGACGATGAAGCTGATCCTGGTCCTCAGCCTCCGCTCGCTCAATCGCTTCGACGAAGCGGTGAAACTATTCGAGGCGCTTCTTCAAGACCGTCGCTACATAGGCCTCCGCGAGTATGGATACGTTCTTCGCAATACGCAGATATTCTACGGTTTTGCCGCGACGCTGCCGTATCTACGCAGGAGCATCGACCTATTCGATCAGCTCGGCCTGCCCGAAGACGCCGCGCATTCGCGAATCAGTATTTCCATGCAGCTCACCCGCCTCGGGCGGCTCGACGAGGCACTGCGGGAGCTCGAAGCAGCGGAAGCAGCGCTGGTCGGCCGCTCTCTCGAGCGCCACATCACGCTCAACAACCGCGGCATCATCCGACTCTACACGGGTAATCCGAGCGACTCCGCGTCGGAATTATTCGTGCGGGCTCTGGAGACGGCGACGTCTTCATTCGATCGGATTGCCGTGCTGAACAACCTTCTCGCAGCGAAGAGTATCGGCAATGACCTTGGCTACGCAGAAGCCGTTGCCGGTGAGCTCGTGACGTTCCTGCCGACGCAGCCCGACGAGGTTCTGCATTGCATCACGTATTTCAATATCGCGTCACACTACGAGCGAACCGGCAACGCCGCGGCACACCAACGTTATCTGGAGAAGGCGCGCGGCTGCTCGAACGACATGCCGTCGTTGTGGAATCACCGCCTTTACGGTGAGCCAGTGCTGGATCCGGATGCTGAATTCGTCGCGGCTTTTCCCTTCGACCTGGTTCTTCTGTCCTACTGGCACTTCCCGATCAGCGATTTTCATACGCGCACCGAACCAGTGTGATGAGCATTTCGGCGTATCCGGCACCGCGCTGCTGAAATGCAGCGGCGACTGCACCGTCGCTGCCGAGGTAGGCGTCAGGGCTGAGCTCGATGATCGTGAAGCCGCTGTCGCGAACGCGGCCGTCGATGCGGAGATACTCGCATTTCTGCAAGGCGTGAAAGAGACGCGTACAGCGCTCCATGTCGACGGCGTCGATGAGGTGGGCGGCTGACGCATACGCAGCGCTTCGCGAGTACTGTTTCTTCATCTCGAAACTCCAGATCGTGTCGGCGAGCGCCGGCCCCGAACCGCTCAGCGTGATCTCGACCGCCTCCGCCACGGCGACACCTTTACGGCTACCGGCGAATACGACCGACACCTCCCGGCCTCGAATGAACTCCTCCACGATCACGGGAGGGCCGAACGCCGTGAGCAATCGGCGCACGGTACCCGCCGCCGCGCCGGTCGAAGCCACGAGGCAGTCGGCGCCGATCCCGATCGATCCCCCCTGATGGTTCGGCTTCACAACAGCCGGGTAACGGATCGCGTCGAGCAAGTCCATATCGGCGTCGCCGCGAATGAGGACGCCTGCCGGGGTGGCGAGCCCGAAATCGGCACAGAGCCGCTTCGACAGATGTTTGTCCTGACACACCGCGCTTGTATACGCGTCGGCACCGACGTAAGCCACGCCATACGCCTCGCAGACGGAGGGAACGAGGGCGCGCCGATTTCTGGAACGTTCGCCCGACCACGTCGATATGACCAGGTGATCGCGGTGCTGCTCGATCCGATCGATGAAGCCGACGATATCGTCGTGATGCGTCACGGACGGCGCAATCTGCTGCAGGCCGGAGAGCAGGTCGCCGAAGTATTCATCATCCGCGAACTCGAGATCCGCGCTGCTGAGCGACGCCGCGGAGTGGTTCGATACACGGTCGGCGAGCAACACGATGGCGGGTATTCGCTGCATAGGTGGCCCTGATAATTTCCAGTTATCGGCCTCTCGCTCGCAACAAGCGCTGCTGACCGCCGCGCCGGAGGCATTGGAAATCGCCGGCCTTGCGCGGGCCTCAAAGCATCGCACGTCGCCTCGCTCCGCCGGAAGCTTCGCCATCAGCGCCTGCACCGCTTCGGCGAGCTGCGCGTCGGTGCGGCGGAAGCTCGCCGATCCACTGAGCTGGAAGTTCTTCGCCGGGATCGTGGGGCTGTCTGTCTCGGATGCGTCGTTTTTCCGCCTACCTCGTGCGCACGAACGAGCTCGTGTGCGGAGGGATGTACATCGTTCAGAACGGCGAGAGCACAGCCGTTTTGGGGGAGTGATTGCGATTATCGTCGATGGCCCGCGCACCGCGCGGGAGTCTCCGAACCGGTGGCGAAGGAGACCATGATCGTGCGCGCGCGACCTACGAGTCTTATCGATGGACCACGCTCACCGCCGCGGAAGCGCGAGCGGACGACGTCCTCCTCTTTGCTCAGGACGGCACGGCGAGATTCGTCAAACTCGAAGCACCCTCCGCGACGTGAAGCGGCAGTTCGATCTCGTTCTCGTCGCGATGCTGTCGCTGATTACCTTCGTCGTTGGCATTGCACTGTTAGCGGCGCCGACGCGAGCGACAGCATCAGGATTGTCCGCTTCACAACGCTTCTCACCGCGTACTTTGATGTTCGGCCACCGTTTCTTCCACCTCGCGCCCTTTCGCCGAATGGAGAACGACGTGCCAGCCGCCACCACTTACGGCCTTCTCTGTCGACGGTGGCGCTGCCGCCGCTGCTGCTGCATCGTGCGTCACTTCTCCCTCCGGAGAGCGCATGGCGTCGTAGCCCGCGCACGGGTTTTTCTATCTGCCCGCGATGACGTGCTGCTGGGCGCCCTAGGAGCCGTGTTCGTCGCTGTCGCGGCCGCGTTCATCGGCTCCGCCGCGCAACGGGCGACTGCATCAACGACGATTCGCTCGATTGTGATCGGTGTGGCAGCCGCCGTCGTCATCACGAATGTCCTCGTGATCGTGTTCGCCATCATCTTGAACGCGACAGCTATCGATGCGGTCATCTTGCGGGTGTAGCAGAGCGCGACGTCGTACGCCCACGGCGACGACGTCCCCACGGTAGGCGTCGTGAAATTACCCATGCAGGACGGAGAGACTCACGCTCCCCGCCGACGACGCCAAACAGTCCTCATCTGTCTCGATGCTCGGCTCGGTCGATGATCAGGTCATTTTTCGTTTATGAAAAAACCCGCGCCTAGTACGCGACTTGTGACCTTTTTTTCGCCCTGTATCCCGAGACGTCTTGAGATACGCGCTATCGTAAATGCTGGTATAGTAAGCGCTTGGACAAAGGAGGTCCCATGATATCTCGACATGGGGCTTCATCGGGTTCAGGTGGTCGGGGGTTCAAATCCCCCCTGCCCGACCAAATCGCCCTCCTCCCCACCCCCTGCTCAGATCCCGGGCCACAACTGCTTCTGCGTCCCGTCCGGGAACAGCGCCGTCGCGGTCCCGCTCTCGATGCGCAGCAGCGCGCCCTTGCTGTAGTCGACGCCGCGGCTCATGCCCATGTCGATGAGGAAGACAAGGCCGTTGAAGTTCGCGAACATCGTTCCCTTCTTGCGCTGCGAGCCGTCGTTGAACTCGTAGGTGCCGGGCTGGTGGCCGAAGACGATGTGCTGCACGCCGAGGGCGTCGGCGTAACCGAGGAGGCGGGCGACGCTGTCGATCGGCTTGTCGCCTTCCTTTTGCCACCAGGGCGGCTTCATGCGCGCCTCGAGGAGGCCTTGGTCGCCGAGGAGGACCTTCGCGCGGTAGCCGTCCTTGTCGACGCCGGACTGGAGGTCGGCGATGAGCTGGAGGAACGTCCGGCCTTTCGTGCTGCCGGCGTGGGCGAAGAACCAGCCGTTCACGCGTGAGGCGAACGGGAGGCAGAGGAGGAACTGTCCGATGCCGGCGCTGTCTTTGCCATCGGCCACGTCTCGTGGGCTGATGCCCGCCGCCGTCAGCTCTTTCTGGAACTCCGCCGTCTTCGTGCCGGTCGGATCGGCCAGGAACTCCGCCTCGTGGTTGCCGGCCGAGATCGCGACGCGGCCACCCTGCGCTGCGGCGGAGGCGATGAGCGCCCGCATCAGGGCGATCACGTCGAGCGAGTGGTCCCACTTGTCGATCATGTCGCCGGTGACGACGAGCGTCGCGCGGCCGCCGCTCCATGTCGTCTGTGCGGGCGAGGCGGGCGGCGCGGCGAGGAGCTTGCCGGCGACGAGCAGTCTCACGAGGCGGTCGTAGTCGCCGTGCGTGTCGCCGAGGGCGTAGACGGCCTCGTTCGTCTGGGAGGCGAAGACGGCGGGGCACTGGTCCCAGTTGCGCGGCGTCGTCGCGGCGGAGAGCGGAAGCGCGAGGATGAGAAGCAGCGTAAAAGCGCAGCGCCGTGCCATCGGCGCATGATGACACGCCATGGAATACGCGTGCGCCGCAGCCTGTATGGGGCGCCATGGACGAGCAGCAGCCGCAGCAGACCATCCGCATCCTTCTCGATGACGCCGTCGCGCAGGGGGAGTACGTCAACTTCGCCAACATCATCCACTCGCCCAGCGAGTTCATCATCGATCTGGGGCGGGTGATGCCGGGCAAGACGGACGTGAAGATCTTCAGCCGGGTGATCACCACGCCGCTGCACGCCAAGCAGCTCGTGCAGGCGCTGGCGCAGAACATCGCCCTCTTCGAGCAGAAGTTCGGCGAGATCCGGATGGAAGGGCTGCCGCAATACGCCATCGACGAGCCGTCGAACTAAATGCGCGTCAAGGTGATCGGCGCCGGCCTGGCCGGCTCGGAATGCGCGTTCCAGCTCGCGCGCGCGGGGCACGTGGTCGACCTCTTCGAGATGCGGCCGGTGAAGACCACGCCCGCCCATCAGTCCTCCGACCTGGCGGAGCTGGTCTGCTCGAACTCGTTCCGGTCGTCCGCGACCGCCAATGCCGTCGGCCTGCTCAAGCAGGAGATGGCCCTCCTCGGCTCGATGGTCATCCGCTGCGGCGAGGCCGCGCGCGTGCCGGCCGGCGATGCGTTCGCCGTCGATCGGGAGCGCTTCGCGGCCGCGGTGACGTCCGCCATCGCCCATGAGGCCAACATCACCCTGCATCGCGAAGAGGTGACGTCACTCGACCGCGACGGATACGACTACCTCGTGGTGGCCACCGGCCCGCTCACCTCGCAGCCGCTCTTCGATGCGATCAACGACTTCCTCGGGCGCGACGGTTTGTATTTCTACGACGCCATCGCGCCGATCGTGGCCGCCGACTCGCTGGACATGTCGAAGCTCTACTGGAAGTCGCGCTACGGCAAGGGGAGCGGCACCGACTACCTCAACGCGGCGATGACGCAGAGCGAGTACGAGGCGTTCGTCGCCGCGCTGCTCGCCGCCGAGCTCTACCCGCTGCACGACTTCGAGGAGGCGGTGCACTTCGAAGGCTGCCTGCCGGTCGAAGAGATTGCCAGCCGCGGCATCGACACGCTCCGCTTCGGCCCCATGAAGCCGGTCGGCCTGGAGCATCCGGTGACCGGCGAGCGTCCGCACGCCGTGGTGCAGTTGCGCAAGGAAGACCTCTCCGACGAATACTTCAACCTCGTCGGCTTCCAGACGAAGATGAAGGTCGGCGCCCAGCAGCGGGTCATCCGGATGATCCCCGGCCTGGAGAACGCGACCTTCGCCCGCTTCGGCTCCATGCACCGCAACACGTTCATCAACGGCCCGCGGCACCTGATGCCGACCTTCCGCGCCAAGCGCGACGAGTGCGTCTTCTTCGCCGGCCAGATCACCGGCGTGGAAGGCTACGTCGAGTCGGCCGCGGTCGGCCTCCTCGTGGCGCGCTACATCGACGATCCCGCGCCGCTGCCGTACCACACGGCGCTGGGCGCTCTCGGCCGCCACGTGGCCGAGTCATCGCCCGACCGCTACCAGCCGTCGAACGTGACGTGGGGGCTGATCGAGGACAAGATCGGGCGCGCGAAAAAGATCGAGAAGCGCGACCGGCAGGCTGCGCTCGCGCTGCAAACGGTGAGGGATCTGCAGCCGGCTGCGGCGCTGCACGGCTGAAGCTGGCATCCTCTTTTCACCACCCCGGTGCGTGGCGAACGCGAAACCCGACAAGAAGCCCACCATCACCGTCCTGTACGACGCGGAGGAAGACCGCGTGCGCGAGGAGGCGCTGGCGAAGAAGGAGAAGTTCCCGGCGCTCGTTTCGACGCAGGTCGGCGACGTCCTGACCAAGCGCGGCTACGAGGTGAAGCTGCTCGCCGCGCAGTCGCCGATCAAGAAACTGGTGCGGCTCATCGAGGATGACAACTCCGATCTCATCTTCAACGTCTGCGAGTCCCTCGGCGGCGACGGCGGCGAGGAGCGGCGGATCGCGGCCGTGCTGGAACTGCTGGACAAGCGGTTCACCGGCTCGGCGTCGCTGGCGCTCACCCTGGCGGGCGACAAGTCGCTATCGAAGAAACTGTTCGACTTCCACCGCGTCAGCTCGCCGGAGTTCGCCATCATCGGGCCGGGAAGGGTGGAGGCGAAGTCGACGCTCAACACCTTCCCGCTGATCGTGAAGCCGATCGCCACCGACGCCTCCATCGGCATCAACGCGCGCTCCATCGTGAACAGCATCGACGAGCTGATGGAGCGCGTCTTCGCCATCCACTCCGAGTTCCACACGCCGGCGCTCGTCGAGCAGTACATCGAGGGGCGGGAGATCTACGTTGGTCTGCTGGGCAACCCGCTGGAGGCACTGCCGCCCATCGAGTGGGACCTCTCCAAGCTGCCCGCCGACCTGCCGCGCATCGCCGGCACCGAGGCGAAGTGGGAAAACGACTTCAAGGAGGCGAAGCAGTTCGTGCCCGAGGATGTGATGGGCGACGCGGAGCTGCTGAGGCGCATCCAGGAAACGGCGATCGCGGCCGGGAGTGCGATGCTCATCCGCGACTACGCGCGCATCGACATGCGCCTCGCGCCTGACGGCACGCCGTTCGTCATCGAGGTCAATCCGAACCCCTGGCTCGACCACCGCGCGGAATTCGCCATGGCCTCGCGGCGGCGCAAGCCGGAGCTGACGTACGGCGACCTCATCGAGCGCATCGTGGAGCTGGCCATGGCCCGCAGCATGCGAGGCACGAAGACATGAGCGGATGGCACGAGGAGCGCGAGCTGCTGCTGCACAAGCGCATCAGCGACCTCGGCCTGCGCATCGAGGGCAGCGAGCTGGAACCGATGATCCAGCAGCTCTACGGCGAGCTGGACGAGGCCGGCCTGCAATTCAAGCCCCCCATCTACCTGACCGATGAGTGGGGCTGCCCGGAAGGGGTGCCGGTGATCGGCGTGCCGTTCTACCTGGCCAGCTCCAAGCTGGCGCAGATCGAGCGGGAGATCGCCGAGAACCTGGAGACCGCGGAGGAGTCGATGATGTACCTCCGCCACGAGGCCGGCCACGCCTTCAATTACGCGTACGTGCTGTACGAGACGGAGGAGTGGCACCGCGTGTTCGGCCCCTACTCGCGGCCGTACATCGAGAACTACCAGCCGAACCCGTTCTCGCGCGATTACGTGCGGCACATCGCCGGCTGGTACGCGCAGAAGCATCCCGACGAGGACTTCGCCGAGACGTTCGCCGTCTGGCTCACGCCGCGCAGCGACTGGCGCACGCGCTACGCCGGCACCGGCGCGCTGCGCAAGCTCGAGTACGTCGACCACGTGCTGCGCGCGCTCGGCGGCGAGGCGCCAAAGGTGAAGCCGTCGCGGCGCGACATGCCCGTCGAGGAGATGACGTACACGGTCGGCGACTACTACGACCGCCGTCGCGAGCCGCGCGTGGAGATCCCGCCGACGTGGTTCGACGGCGACCTGCGCCAGCTCTTCGATGACGACGGCCCGCCGGCGGCGCCGCTCCTCCGGCGGCACCGCCTGCACTTCATCGATGAGGCTTCGTACTGGACCGGCGTCCAGCCGGGCGTCGTCCGGTCACTGGTCGATCACCTGCTCCGCCGCGTCGAGGAGCTCGACCTGCGCGTCGGCGGCGACGAGCTGCAGTACATCGTGTCGTTCACGGCGATGGTCACGACGCTGACGAACAACTATCTGCATCACGCCACGTTCGTGCCGGAGAAGCGTTAGAGCCCGACGCGCAATCCGAGGATCGCCCGCCGCCCCGGCGAGGCGAACCCCAGCACCTCCTCGTACTGCTCGTCTGTCAGGTTCTCGATCTTCACGAACGGCGCGAGCTTGTCCATGCGGTACTGCAGCGTCGCGTCCACCGTCGTATAGCCGGCGTTGATGGCCCGCGCGAACGGCGCGACGGGCAGCGTGTCGGCGCGCTCGCCGCTGCGGATCACGACCACGTTGCCGTCGATGGCGCCGGCGCGATAGCCGAGCGCAAGCGAGCCGCTGTGCTTCGGGCGGCGTGTGAGGCGCTCGCCGGTGGCTTCGTTGTCGGCGCGATGGAGATACGTGTAGCTGGCGGTCGTGTAGAGGTTATGCCGGAGCGGCGTCTCCAGGCCGAGCTCGAGGCCGTCCGTCTTCACCCGGCCGATGTTCTGGGAGATGAACGTGAGCGGGTCGAAGGTGATGAGCTGCTTGTAGCGGCCGTTGAAGTAGGTGACGGAGAAGAGGCCGTCGCTGCCGACCATCGCGTCCCACCCCAGCTCGTAGCTCCGGCTGCGCTCGGCGGTGAGGTCGGGATTGCCGAAGAACGGGTAGTACAGCTCGCCGAGGGAGGGGGCGCGGAAGCCGTGGCCATAGGCGGCGCGGAGCTTTTTGCGGCCGAAGATCCAGCCCGCGGCGAGGCGGGGGGAGGTCTGCGAGCCGAAGGCGTTGTAGCGGTCGTAGCGGACGCCGGCGCTCACCTCGAGGCGCGACGCGGCACCGGTGGCGCGCGACCAGCGGTCGGAGACGAAGAGCGAGCGGGCGGTGCGCGTCTGATCGGTGAAGTTCGGGCCGAAGTTCGACACGTCATCCACCGTGGCCCGCTCCCACTCCGCCCCCGCGATGAGCGTACCGACCGGCGATGCGAAATGCGTCGCCAGGCGGGCGTGACGCGTCTTCGAATCCGTGTCGGTCTCGGTGAGGCCGAACGGATCCTGCGGATCGACGAAGTGCTCCTTGCGGCGCGCATCGGAGATCGTCAGCTCGTTCGCGAAGCGGCCCAACGTCAGCGCGACGGGAAGCGCGACGACGGTCTCGTGGCCGTCCTGGCGGCGGTCGGGGCTCGGCACGATCAGCGTGCCGGTCGCGTCGTTGTTGAACGGGATGCCGAGGTCGAAGGTGGAGTGGCGCGCGTCGACGCCGAGGATCAGCGTCTTCGTGGCGGACCAGCGCGCGGTGGCCGTCGCGGTGTTCTCGCGGAAGTCGTCGTTCGCGGCGAAGCCGTCGTCCTCGCGGTGCTCGTACGTGCCGCCGAGCTGTGCGCCCGCGCCGACCCACGTCCCGTTCACGAGCGCGTTGCGCAGCCCATGCCCTCCGCCCTGCACCTCGGCGCGCAAGCCGCTCGCGGTGGGCGTGGTCAGGACGTTGATCACGCCCGCGGTCGCCTCCGAGCCGTACAGCGCGGAGAACGGTCCGCGCACGACCTCCACCCGCTCTACGCCGGCGGTCGAGAAACGCCCCCAGTCGTAGCCGGCGAAATACGGGTTGTTGATCTTCACGCCGTTCCAGAGCACGAGCGTCTGCACAGATGCCGCGCCACGGGTAAAAAGCGACGTTTGTTTGCCCGCCGAGCCGCTGCGGGCGACGGTGATGCCCGGCACCTCGCGCAACACCTCGCCGAGGTCGCGCGCGGCGCGCTCCTCGATGTCTTGCTTGGTGATGACGGTGACCGCGGCCGGCGTCGACTCGACTTTTTCAGGAAGGGCCGAGGCCGTGACGACGATCTCGTCGTTGACTTGAGCGCAGATCGAAACAGTGAACAGAAGAGATATAGCGAGGACGATGGATTTCATGACGGCTTCCCTCCGAAGCGTGCAGTGAGTTGGCTTCGATCGGTCGGTCTCCTGGCTTCCGGGTCATCCTTCCCGCGTTCCCTTCCCGCTCGAGGCAGTGGGGGGCGCACGATGCGCCATAACGCGAGTCGTCTCCTGTTACAGTGGCGGGGGCCGCGCCGGCATCACACCGGC